>JARCMA010000202.1 GCA_030248405.1 Microcoleus sp. MP8IB2.171 | reverse complement strand
GGAATTGGCAGCTTATTACATCAAAGAAATGCAAACTTTTCAGCCACACGGCCCTTATTTTCTGTTAGGAGTATCTTTTGGGGGGACGGTAGCTTTTGAAATGGCTCGGCAACTCGATGCGAAAGGTCAAAAGGTAGCTTTGCTGGGATTGTTGGATACCGTAGGGCCGGCGACATCTCCATTGTCGGATACTCGAAAGAGTCCGTTGCTAATGAGACTTTTACGGATGAAACCTGCTGTATTTCTGGAGAAAGCGAAGGGGAATCTGAGGGGAAAATTTGACTTACTCATGAATATTTTCAAGAGGATTTTGTGCAAGTTTTACCGAGCGATCGGGCGTCCCTTGCCTGTCGATCTGCAAGACTTTACTTACCGAGAACTAAATAACGATGCTTTGAGACATTATGTAGCGGGAGTTTACCCCCGTCAAGCGACGCTTTTTAATGCGGTTGAAAGTGCTAGTTTGCGTGCCAATGACCGCGAATTTGGTTGGGGTAAGACAGTGACCGGAGGAATAGAAATTCACGAGATTCCTGGCGACCATTTAGGGATGTTAAAAGAACCCCACGTTCGGGTACTCGCAGAAAAATTGCAGGCTTGCATAGATCGAACTCAAAGGAATGCTTTATAGAACCAATTTGAGATCTATTGGTGTAATCAGAAGTCTAGCAAGACTCTTGGTTATACCATTTGCGATTTTTTGATTAAAGAATTGCAGAATTGGGAATGAGTTATGAGTTCAGGGTTTGGCCCTTGCCTAGAGTTGCATTATTTTGGGGGATTGATATTATTTTAAGTGCGAAAGAATGCTCAGGCACTCTATTAAATTATTAATACATTACCTAAAATTTCAGGATATTTCCGTTCCTGGGTTATTCATACGCCTCGTACTAGCCCATAATCCTTGCTGTTGGGTGCGGATTTCCGGTCAATTGCAAATAATATGACTCGACTTGTGCTACAAATCGATATTTTTACTGTCGCTGCATTCTCTGCAATTAAACGGTTGCGGAACAGGAAATGATTTCGATCGAATGTATCCGTAGTTTGTATCTGTCTTACTTTACACGGCGGTAGAGTTTGAGTTAACATTGGTCGAGTCTAGAAAATATTATAGCCAAAAACAAAACCTTCAGATGCAGGCTAGCGATGAATTTATCGTGATTCGGCAGGAATAGTTTATTGAAAAAGTCTTAACAACCCCGTTACACTTGATCAGAAGTCTTTTCGTTCAATACTTATATAAATATGTCATTGCCAGCAGCCGATCGCCCCGAATCTGTAACTAATAGTGAATCTTCCTATCAACTTTCGCCGATACAGCAGGGGATGCTTTTCGAGGGCCTTTCGGGCCAAAAGTCAGGGGTAGACATCGAACAGGTAGTCTGTAGCCTGGGCGAACAGTTGAAGGTTACAGTTTTTGTCGATGCTTGGCGCCAAATAGCCGATCGATATCCAATTTTGAGAACGAGTTTTAGCTGGTTGGATCGAGAGGTGCCGGTGCAAACACTACACACCCAAGTCGAACTGTCAATAGTTGAGGAAGACTGGCGCAGTTTGTCGGAGGACGATCGCACCAGCCAACTCGCAACCTTTTTGCAAGCCGATCGCCTGCAAGGATTTGATCTCACTCAACCGCCGCTGATGCGTTTGGCTTTGTTCCGAGTTGCGGAAACCCAATACAAACTCATCTGGACTTATCACCATATTTTGCTCGACAGTACCTCTGCAATAACTGTTTTGCAAGCAGTTTTTACCTTGTACGAAGCCCTGACTGGCGATCGGAAATTAGAATTAACACCGCCCAGTGTCGATCGAGATGGCAGCGCTCGGATGCAGCAAGATATCTCGAAAACAGAAGCATTTTGGAGGCAATACTTAAGCGGTTTCAGCGATCGTACTCCTTTGGTTGGCGATTTTTCCAGGGCAGGCCAGATTCCCGCCCAACCAGAAGATTTATCAGTTGTGGAACAGGCAAGATGCCTGTTCCACACACTGCCAGAAATCCGGCTTTCTAGCAGTGTTACCGCAGCTTTAAACTCCCTAATTCAAGAGCAACAACTAACCCTAAATACCCTACTGCAAGGAGTCTGGGCTGTACTTTTGAGCCGCTGTTCCGGTTCGGAAGATGTAGTATTTGGAGCTATTTGCAACAGCAGATCGCCAAATATAGAAAAAACAGAACCAGCAGTAGGATTGTTCATCAATACTTTGGCGCTGAGAGTAATTGTCACTCCAGAATTGCCAGCCATCGACTGGCTGAAACAACTGCAAAATCAATGGAATGCGCTACAAGAATACAGTAACGTACCGCTGGCAAAAACTCAAGAATGGAGCGACATCTCCCGCAGCACAGCTTTATTTGAAAGCCTGCTAGTAGTTGAACAAAATCAGTTCAATGCTGCCTTGCAATCTCTAGGCGGTAACTGGAACAACCGAGAATTTCAGGTTTTAGAACAGACGAGTTTTCCCCTAACAGTCTACGGATACGGGGGAGACGAACTGCTGCTGAAAATTGCGGGCGATCGCCAGCGGTTCGATGAGAACGCCCTGACTCGAATGTTGGGACACCTGCAAACTTTGCTCGAAAGTATAGCCGCGAATCCCCAGCAGAAAATCAGCAAATTGTCAATGCTGACAGCAGCCGAAATTGCTCAATTGCAGGCCTGGAATCAAACTGAGGCAAATTATCCCGACGACAAATGCGTTCACCAATTATTTGAAGCGCAAGTCGATCGATCGCCCGATGCCATTGCCGCCGTTTTTCCCCACAATTCCCGACAGCAGCTTACCTACCGCGAACTAAATTCGCGATCGAATCAACTAGCCCATTACTTGCAGCAATTAGGAGTCGGGCCCGATGTTTTAGTCGCTATTTGCATGGAACGTTCCTTAGAAATTGCGATCGCCGTTTTAGGCATTCTCAAAACAGGCGCAGCTTACGTGCCGATCGATCCAGCCTACCCCAAAGAAAGGCTGACTTTCATGTTAGCCGACACCAAAACTCCCGTTATACTCACGCAATCTCACTTAGTGTCTGGCTTGCCACAACATCAAGCCCGCACTGTTTGTTTGGACACAAACTGGCAAGAAATCGCCAATTACAGCACCGAAAACCCCGCCAGCACCGTATCTCCCGACAACTTAACGTATACAATATATACATCAGGCTCCACAGGCAAACCCAAAGGAGTTCTCCTCCCGCACCGCGCCCTAGTCAACCTAATTGCGTGGCAACTGCAAAACTCCCCCTTGGAAGACGCAGCCAAAACCCTGCAATTTGCATCTCTCAGCTTCGATGTCTCATTTCAAGAAATGTTTTGTACTTGGTGTGCAGGCGGCACCCTCGTTTTCATCACCGAAGAAATGCGGCGAGATGCGCGGAGTTTGTTGCAGCTAATCGACACAGAAAAAATTCAAAGACTATTTCTCCCTTTCATCGCCCTGCAACACTTAGCCGAAGCCGCCGATTCTTATCAGCTAGTACCGAAATCGCTGCGCGAAGTAGTCACCGCCGGCGAACAGTTGCAAGTCAACCGTTACATAGTCAGTTTCTTTCAGCAGCTAGAAAACTGCACCCTGCACAATCAATACGGCCCCTCCGAGAGCCACGTTGTAACAGCTTATACCCTCAGCGGCCCGCCTACGGATTGGCCCGCACTGCCTCCCATCGGCCGCCCTATTGCCAACACGGAGATATATTTGTTACACATGAATGGTGAGCCTGTACCTTTAGGAGTAGCGGCTGAACTGTACATCGGGGGGATCTGTTTAGCACGCGGCTACCTCAACCGCCCGGACTTGACTGCTGAAAAATTTATTCCTAATCCTTTTAAATACAATGAAGTAAGCGCGATCGAGGATGAAGAAGAGCGCCTTTACAAAACAGGAGATTTAGCTCGCTACCTGCCCGACGGTAACATCGAGTACATCGGGCGGATTGACGGCCAAGTCAAAATTCGCGGCTTCCGCATAGAGTTGGGAGAAATCGAAACCGCACTGGCAAAACATCGCGCCGTCAAACAAGCTGTAGTGCTAGTACGGGAAGATACACCGGGAGACAAACGATTGGTGGCTTATTTAGCAGTCAATCCAGAAGAGCAACTGGCAATTGCTGACCTCCGCGCCTACTTGCAAGGGCAACTCCCCGATTACATGGTGCCTGCGATTTTTATGACTGTGGAGGCGATGCCTAAGACTCCCAGCGGCAAAATTGACCGCCGCGCCCTGCCAGCACCTGACTCGCAGCGACAAGAACAGTCCCAGAGTTACGCGGCACCGCAGAGCGAGTTGGAGAAAGTGCTAGCGGGCATTTGGTCTAAGTTGCTGAAGCTCGATCGCGTGGGGATTCACGACAATTTCTTCGAGATTGGAGGCAATTCTCTGATGACTCTGCAAATTGCTGTGCAAGTGCGGACTCTACTACAAAAAGACTTGCCAATTGTGAAATTGTTCCAGCATCCGACGATCGCCCAATTGGCAAATTATTTAAATCAGGGGCAGACTACGAGTCCATCTACTAACAAATTTCAAGACAGAGCCGATCGGCAAAAAGCCGCCTTTAAGCGACAGAAGCAATCTACAAAAAAACCCTAATTTATGACTGATTCACAGGAAAACTCAGAACTTGACGGCATTGCCATTATCGGCATGGCCGGCCGCTTTCCCGGTGCTGCAAGTGTCACTGAATTGTGGCAGAATTTGTGCGGGGGAGTCGAGTCTACAACGTTTTTCAGCGATGCGGAACTAGATCCCAGTGTTGATCCGGCCCTCAAACAAGCTCCAAATTACGTCAAAGCTAGAGGAATTATTGACGGGGCCGATCGCTTTGATGCTGCATTTTTCGGCGTCAGTCCCCGCGAAGCCGAAATTACCGACCCGCAGCAACGGATTTTTTTAGAAATAGCTTGGGCCGCCCTAGAAAATGCAGGCTGCGATCCGAATACTTTTAACGGTTCGATCGGAGTTTATGCCGGTACGGGCAACAATACTTATTTTCCCAACAACATCGCCGGGCGATCGGACATAATTTCCCGCGCGGGCGAGTTTCAGGTGATGGTAGGGAACGAAAAAGACTACATCGCTACTCGCACTTCTTACAAGCTGAATCTCAAGGGGCCAAGCGTCAGCGTTCATACCGCTTGCTCTACATCATTAGTTGCAGTTTGTCAAGCATTTTATGCTTTGATGAGCTATCAATGCGATTTAGCTCTCGCCGGCGGGATTTCGATTACAGTTCCCCAAAATAGCGGTTATTTGTATCAAGAAGGGGGGATGTTTTCGAGCGACGGACATTGCAAACCTTTTGATGCCCAAGCTGAAGGCACTGTGTTCGGCAACGCTGCTGGGGCTGTGGTACTCAAGCGTTTGGAAGAGGCGATCGCCGACAGAGATACAATTTATGCGGTAATTCGTGGCGTCGGTTTGAATAACGACGGGGCGGCAAAAGTCAGTTTTGCAGCGCCCAGCGTGGACGGACAAGCAGAGGCGATCGCGATGGCGCAGGCGATGGCAGGCGTAGATCCAGAAACCATATCCTACGTCGAAACCCACGGCACCGCAACTCCCCTCGGCGATCCGATCGAAATTGCAGCCTTGACACAAGCCTTTGCTCTCAAAACCGCAGCCAAACAATTTTGCGCGATCGGCTCCATCAAAAGCAACTTCGGACACACGATCGCCGCCGCCGGAGTCACGGGGCTAATTAAAACAGCTTTAGCCCTCAAACACCAACAAATACCCGCCACTCTCCACTACGAAACACCGAATCCGGCGATCGACTTTGCCAACAGCCCTTTCTACGTCAACGCCGAACTTGCGGAATGGAAAGCCGGGAAAACGCCCAGAAGAGCCGGAGTCAGTTCCTTTGGAGTCGGCGGTACCAACGCTCACGTTGTCCTAGAAGAAGCGCCGGCACTCACACCGTCAAGCCCTTCTCGCCCCAGACAGTTGCTGCTGCTGTCGGCAAAAACAGCATCTGCTTTGGACGCGGCTACCGCTAACTTGCGATCGCACTTCGCCGAAAACCCAGAACTCGATCTCGCCGATGCTGCTTACACCTTGCAAACCGGGCGGCAAGCTTTTAATTACCGCCGCTTCGCCGTTTGCAGCGATTTAAACGATGCGGTGCAGCTACTAGAATCGCTGCCACCGCTACGCACTGCCACCCGCTGCACCGAATCGAGAAATCCGGCGGTAATCTTCATGTTTCCGGGACAAGGGGCGCAATACGTCAATATGGGCTTGAATTTGTACGAATCTGAGCCGTTATTCCGCGAAACAGTCGATCGCTGCGCCGAAATTTTGGAGCCGCATCTAGGCCGAGATTTGCGCCAAGTGCTATATCCCGGTAGCGATGAAACCGCAGCCGCCGAGTCCCTGCGCCAAACCTTTTTGACTCAGCCTGCAATATTTACCGTAGAGTACGCGCTGGCCCAACTGTGGCAGAGTTGGGGCGTTACTCCCCAAGGTGCGATCGGGCACAGCATCGGCGAATTTGTCGCGGCAACTATCGCCGGCGTGTTTTCCCTGGAAGATGCGCTGATGCTGGTGGCTGCGAGGGGGCGCTTGATGCAAGATTTACCGGGGGGTTCGATGCTCTCGGTACGGTTGCCGGCGGCGCAAGTCGAAGGGCGCTTGAGTGGGGATTTGGCTGTGGCGGCGGTGAATGCGCCGGATTTGTGCGTGGTTTCGGGCCCGACAGATGCGATCGCACTTTTTGAACAGCAATTAACCAGCGAAAAGATTGTCTGCAAACACTTGCACACTTCCCACGCTTTCCATTCGCCGATGGTAGATTCGATCGTCGAACCTTTCGCTGAATATGTCAAAAAAGTGCAATTGTCAGCGCCAACTATCCCCTTTGTTTCGACTGTAACTGCTAGTTGGATCACCGCAGAACAAGCAACAGATCCGATGTATTGGGCGCGGCATTTGCGGGCGACAGTGCGTTTTGCCGACGGCATCAAAGAACTTTGGGAAGATCCGAATCGCGTGCTTTTGGAAGTCGGGCCGAGAACAACGGCTGCTACTTTGGCTCGCAAACAATCCAAAGATTTGAAAAAACAAGTTGCTATTTCTTCTTTAACCGATAATCCAGATAACAATGCTGAATGGACTGCTTTGTTAAGCGCAGCCGGACAGCTTTGGCTCTGTGGAGTGTCGATCGACTGGCAGAGTTTTTATCAGGAGGAAACGCGCGATCGCATCCCCTTGCCAACTTATCCTTTTGAAAGCAAACGCTTCTGGATAGAACCCATGCGGAGAGAGGGGGAGAGTGGGAAAGGGGGAGACGGGGAGAG
>JARCMA010000024.1 GCA_030248405.1 Microcoleus sp. MP8IB2.171 | reverse complement strand
TGTCAAGCTGGACAAGGACTTTATTTACTTTTCTATATATTTGTTCCGATATTTTTACTAATTTAGCTATTGATTTAGCATAGTAAGTAAGGAAGAACCCTAATTATCAACTTTATAATAAATCGACTTCAACTCAACATCTATTTTCTTTAAGTTATCTTTATCTAAATCTCCAAGCCCAAATAGATCCAATCCAAAATCCAAAATCTAAAATCCAAAATCTAAAATCGATATGACTGATACTTGTCTCCCACATCTGATTCAGCAAATGTTGCAGCCCGGTTTTTACCCGCACGGGGTGACAGAACCAGTGCAGCTAATTCAGACTCACGCTTCCTTTGTTTTGCTGACAGGAGATTATACTTACAAAATCAAGAAACCAGTCAATTTTGGGTTTTTGGACTATTCAACTTTGGAGAAACGGCAGCATTTCTGCAACGAAGAATTGCTGCTGAACCAACGCACTGCACCGGAAATTTATCTAGAAGTTTTGCCAATTGTTCAAATTGGGGATTCGTTTCAATTTGGCAGCAACTTACCTGCTATAACTCCGGCTGAAGTTGCTGTAGAATATGTGCTGAAAATGCGGGAGTTTCCTCAAGATTCGCTGTTGCTTAGTTTGTTGGAACGCGGACTGTTAACAGAGCAACTTATGGCAGACTTAGGGCGGGAAGTTGCCAAGTTTCACAGCACGGCAATTAGTAATAGCTATATTCGGACATTTGGCGAAGTCAGTCAGATTCGCACAGCAATAGATAACAATTACCTGATTTCGCAAAAATATATCGGCGGGCCGCAGACTCAGACACAATATGAGGAAACTAAAAATTATACTGATGCGTTTTTTGCGGAAAATCAAGAGTTATTTAACCTGCGGATTGCCAATAATAAAATTCGCGAGTGCCACGGAGATTTGCACTTGCGGAATATAGCATTGTGGCAAGATAAAATATTACTGTTTGACTGCATTGAATTTAACGAGCCTTTCCGCTTTGTTGATGTCATGTACGATGTGGCTTTTACAGTAATGGATTTGGAATCGCGCGGGCGCAGAGACTTAGGCAATGCTTTTCTCAATACTTACATCGAACAAACAGGGGATTGGGAAGGACTGCAACTGTTGCCTCTGTATTTGAGCCGTCAAGCTTATGTTAGAGCGAAAGTAACTTCGTTAATGTTGGACGATGCCTCGATTCCAACTGCCCAAAAAGCACAGATTTCACAGACTGCCGCTCATTACTATAAACTGGCTTGGGAATACACACAACCGCACCGGAGAAAGTTAACTTTGATGTCTGGTTTGTCGGGTTCTGGCAAGAGTACAGCGGCTCGATATTTGGCTCGTCGCACAGGGGCAATTCACATTCGATCCGATGCTGTTCGCAAACATTTAGGCGAAATTCCTTTAAATGAACGCGGGGGGCAAGATTTGTACTCGGATGAAATGACGGCACAGACTTATGGTAGATTGTTAGAGTTGGGGATAATTCTGGCTGACCGAGGTTGGGATGTGATTTTAGATGCAAAGTTCGATCGCCAAAACTGGAGAACAGATGCAATTAATCAGGCTCAATCCCACGGCTTGCCCCTGCAAATTATTTACTGCACCGCACCAATTGAAGTATTGCGAGAACGACTGCAACAGCGCAGGGGCGATATTGCCGACGCGACAGCCAAACTATTGAGTTCGCAGCAAGCAGCTTTTGAACCTTTTACAGAATTAGAGCAAATTTCTGTAAAGATTGTAAATGCCGCCCAAGACTTAGAGGTACAATTAAACTTGATTTGTGGGGAGTAGTTGCAGAGCGATCGCCCTTCCCAATCTTACTTGTCTGCTAATATTGTAAATATCTTTCTGTGTTATTACAAACACAACTTGCAGCTTATGCCAAAATTTACCGGAGACTCCAAGGGGTTTAGCCCCGCGCTGATATGGTTTGTGTTTTTTACCGTTGGGTTTCGTTTAGTAGGATGTACGCTGCCCCTGAGTCTGGGCCTGGGTGTCATCGGTGGCGTGGCAGCAGGTTTAATTGTCGCTTGGTGGCACAACGAATTACTACTCAACCCGAATATAAATTCCCAGGATAAAACCTCGGATGCTATCCTCAACAAAGAAGTAGTGCAAAGGGACGGTCATAAATATAGCAAAACCTCTAGGGGTGATGCTGCTACATTTTTTGGCTGGTTATCTGGACCAGAGGATCGTCGCTAGCACTTCTAATAGTTTTGAGTATGGAGATTGCTTCCTGCCTCGCAACGCTGCGCGGTTTTAAGTTAAAGAGTTCAAAATTCCCAACTCAATACTAAAAGTTAACAACTCTCGCCAGCTAAATTACTAATTACCGATTAGTAATTACCGATTACCCATTCCCCATTTCCACTAACGAGCAATTTGAATTACTTGCTTAATGTTTGTATTTCTATCGAAACTCCTGCCGCTGTTTATTTATCCTTTGGGGTTGAGTTGCCTGTTAATGATGGCGGCTTTAATCACACTTTGGAAGCGTCCCAAATGGGCGGCGGCGCCAATTGCTGCGGCTCTAATTATTTTACTGCTCGGAAGTAGCGGTTCGGTTTCAAAATCGTTAGTTCGATCGCTCGAATGGCAAAACTTACCAACCGCCGAACTCCCTCAAGCTGAAGCTATTATCGTCTTGGGCGGCGGTGTCAAAGCAGCTTTACCTCCCCGTCCTTGGGTAGAATTAGCGGAAGCGGGCGATCGAATAATCTACGGTTCCCGACTTTACCGGCAAGGCAAAGCTTCCCTGCTAATTCTCAGCGGCGGTAGAGTCGATTGGAAAGGCGGCGGGCCTCCCGAATCGGCAGACATGGCAGAAATTGCCCAAACAATAGGCGTACCGGCATCAGCAATTCTGCAAGACCCCGATTCACACAACACCTATCAAAATGCCGTCAACGTGCGGCAAATCTTAGATGCTAAAGGCATAAAAGGGCCAGTTTTGCTAGTGACATCGGCGATGCACATGACTCGATCGCTCTTAATTTTCCAGCGTCAGGGAATAAAAGCAATTGCCGCACCAACAGACTTCCAAATCACGCAGCAGGATATCGCAGCATCCGAAAACAATTGGCAAGCAGTCGCCTTAAATTTATTGCCGGATACCTATCACTTAAACCAGTCAACTAAAGCTTTGAAAGAATACATCGGCTTAATCGTTTATCGGCTGCGGGGATGGCTTTAGCAGATTTTAGATTTGGGATTTGGGATTTTAGCTTGAATATCTTAAGCTAAGAAGGAAGTTCGGCAGCGGATGTAACGGATGTAACGGATGCAAGAATTCCCACTGACAACTGTCAACTATCCACTGTCAACTGTCAACTGTCAACTGTCAACTGTCAACTGTCAACTGCCAACTGCCAACTGCCAACTGACAAATGTCAACTGTGTTAGGTTAAAGTCATTACACCAATATTTGCCACAGTCGCCCCCAAACAGTTATGTTGCCCCACGAGCTACAAAACATTGTCCCAGAACCGACTCCAACGGCCGAAATTTTTCAGAGACACCAAGTTGTCCGCGAGTTTTACGACGAAGTTAAGTACCGTCAAGAACTAGAACTTCACTGCCAGTGGTACTACGCTACAGCCAAGCAGCATCAGCAGGAATTGCAGAAAATGCAGGGAGATTTGAATATCTTCGGTTGGTTCTGTCGCAGACGGTCGAAAAATTAAGGATGAAACAAAAAAGATGGTTTGTAGTAAGGACTTTAGTTCTGCCGATCGACTAAAAGCCACAGAAAAAACTGAACTCCTCACTACAAACTCTACAACAGTTATTTGACATCCACCCCGACCGTCGCGGACGGGGATTCCCAAACCTCGCGATTTGAATTTCTGCTTCTTCGCAACTGCCTCCACCCTCAAAGAGATTTGGTC
>JARCMA010000201.1 GCA_030248405.1 Microcoleus sp. MP8IB2.171 | reverse complement strand
CACCTTAGTTATACGTGAGCATATTTTTGCAAACCTTCAGAGTGATGCTATGGTCGAGAATACATAGATAATGTTTTTTGTCAATGCGTAAGTCCTATAATTGTATTAGCATTGTGGTTTTCTAGAGCGATCGTCCCCGAAACTACTTTAGTAGCGATCGCTACTTTTTTAGTACAATATTGTTGAAATCTATCGATTATGAACAGAAAATCCTTGGGAATCCATTTAATGAATCGGCTGAGCTATCCTCAAAAATTTACCTTAATTGGTTTTCTATTTGCAATACCGTTAACCTTGGTCATGTACCTGTTGATTTCCGAAATTAACAGCAGGGTTGATTTTGCCCAAAAAGAAATCTACGGTAATGAATATCTGCGCCCGCTGCGACAGTTGAGGGAATACATACCGAAGCTTCAACTGTTAAATTATCAGGCTTTAAATCGCAATTTAACCAATCTCGATGCCAGGAGAAATTTAGAAGCTAAGATAGAGGCAAACTTTCAATCTCTGGCAAATACAGACCGCCGACTAGGAAAAACTTTAGTTAGCAGCGACAAATTTAATAATCTCTATCAAAACTGGCAAAATTTTCAACTTCGTCGCAGCCAGTGGAGTATAGAAACCTACGATATTGTATATCAAAAATTAGCATTAGACATTAATAGATTGAGCGTTCACGTCGGCGATACTTCCAATCTAATATTAGACCCAGATCTAGATACCTATTATTTGATGGATGCTACTTTGCTGAAGATCCCAGAAATGCAAAAAATCTTGTCAGAGATTAGGCGGGTTTCTCAAAAAAGTAGCGCCCGTTCCGATGCCACACCTGAAGAAAGAGCGAAACTGATTACTTTAGCCGACAAATTGAGAGAACTTAATCAGGATTTAACAATCAATATGGAGGTAGGATTTAGTAATAATCCTCACGGGAATCTGCGAAAGAAATTAAGCGAGCGTTTGACCAACTTTAACTCGGTAGTAGAGCAGCTAACTACGCAACTAGATAAACTGATTAATCCCACAGCCTTGGTGGAATATGATGCCTATCTTGATGGGAGCGATCGAGTTCTAGATTCGAGTTTTGAACTGTGGGACGAAACTCTTAATGAATTAGACTTTTTGCTGCAAAAACGTATTGATACTTTTGTGACAAAACAAAATGTAATTTATATTTTTGTGTTAATAATATTAGCAATAGTGCTTTATTTATTTGTATCTTTTTACAGGTCAGTGATGCAAACTGTATTTGTGCTTGACGAAGCGTCAAAAAAGATGGCAAGCGGCAATCTAGACCACAAAATCATTTTGGATAACAGAGATGAACTCGGACAAGTTGTGGGTTCGTTTAACAAAATTGCCGATGCCTTAGTTGGTGCAAATCAAAAAATTACTGTTCTCAACGATCGCCTGAAAGCGGAAAACGTGCGGATGAGCGCCGAACTAGACGTTACTCGCAAAATTCAGCAGATGCTGCTGCCAAAAGACCGAGAACTCAAGGAAGTTATCGGCTTAGATATTGCGGGATTTATGGAAGCTGCTGATGAAGTAGGCGGGGACTATTACGACGTACTCCAGCACGAAGGTAGAGTGAAAATCGGGATTGGGGATGTGACGGGACACGGATTGGAGAGCGGCGTTTTAATGATTATGGTTCAAACGGCAGTCCGAACTTTGCTCGCCTACAATGAACCAGATCCGGTGAGATTTTTAACAGCTATTAACAGTGTAATTTACGATAATGTGCAGCGCATGAAATCCGATAAAAATGCCAGCCTTGCTTTGCTAGACTATCAGCAGGGAATGCTGAAGTTGAGTGGCCAGCACGAAGAAATGATTGTCGTGCGGTGTAACGGTTGTGTAGAGAGGTTTGATACGATCGATTTGGGCTTTCCGATCGGGCTGGATGCAGATATTGCTGAATTTGTTGCTGAAAAAAGTGTGCAGTTGTATTCAGGAGATGTGGTAGTGCTGTACACTGACGGGATTACGGAAGCTAAAAATATGGAGAAACTGCTTTATGGTTTAGAGAGGTTAATTGAGGTAGTACAGATTAATTGGCAGCGTTCGCCTGCCGAAATCAGGGACGCTGTAATTAAGGACGTGCGATCGCACATCGGCGAACAAAAAGTTTTTGACGACATCACGTTGCTGGTAATCAAACAAAAATAATTACTTGGATATCCCTTCTAAAGTTTAAAATATATTTAGGGATGTCCCTCATCTCAAACTTTAGCTCTCACATCGATATGACTCAGATTTTCGGCGATTTCATCGAGCCGTCCGCTAGCCAAGAATACTTAATAATTGGATTTTCTCCGAGTTCGGTTCCTCTCAAGCAGCGGTGGCGGAACAACGGTTTGTCGGCGGATTTTCTGGCTGACTACCTGACGACTTTTTTTCCGGGCAACCAAGATGAACCCTCGACAATTGAAAGACAAGCTGAAATAAAAAGCGCTGTTAGCTACATTGCCAACGAGTTATTGGAAAATGCCATGAAGTTTAATGATGAAACCTCCGAGTACCCCATCGACATTAAACTGCTCTTAGAGAGCGACCGAGTGATTTTCTCAGTTGCTAACAGCATCTCTCCGCAAGCTGTGGACAAGTTTCAGGCTTATATTCAGCAGTTGCTGACCTCGGAACCCAGCGAACTTTACATTCAGCGCCTGGAAAAAAATGCTGCGGACGAAAGCTGTACCAATTCTGGATTGGGTTTATTGACCATGCTCACCGATTATACTGCCAAACTTGGCTGGAAATTCCATACCGTCCACCAAGACCCGGAAGTAATTGCGGTGACAACTATGGTGCAATTAACAGTATAAGCAACGCGGGCGATCGATAATATCTAAGGGACTTTTTTTTGTGGCTATGGAAATTAATACAGAAGATTACCAGATCTGTTACGATCCAGCAACGGCAACCGTGAGTTTTCTTGGATCTATAAGGCTAAGCGGGCCCGCAGAGTACGCGCCGATAGCGCAGTTGCTGACCCAGGTTGCCGACGTGGAACCGACGAAAATTACCCTCAATTTGCAGCAGTTAGAATTTTTGAACAGTTCTGGCATCAATATGCTATCAAAGTTTATTATCGAGATCCGCAAAACAGCCAGGGTGCGAATAGCGGTACAAGGCTCTCAAAGCATAGGTTGGCACGGTAAATCTTTGAGGAATTTCCAGCGCCTGATGCCTGGTTTGCAGTTGGATTTTCTATAAAAACACGATTACTTTTAGGGTGCTAGCTGTTGAGCAATTTTTTGTTATTCGAGGCGCAAATTCTCGGGTTATGCTGGAAGAACAACCATCTAGAGAACAGCTACTTTTAGAAATAGAAAGATTGCGCCAGCAAGTGGAAGACTTGAAGGAGGAAAAAGCGGATCTGGAAATCTTGCTGGAAACTACTGCTGAACATTCCGATACGGTTGAAACTGAGTTGCGCTCTCGCGCATTCGAGGCCGTGCGCGAAGGCGAAATCAAGCTGGCTCAATTTCTCGAAGCGATTCCCATAGGCGTGGCCGTGCTCGATTCTCAAGGCCAACCTTACTACGTCAATCACGCCGGACAGCAGTTACTCGGTCAAGGGGTTTTGCAGTTAAATGCAGTTGAGGATTTGTCAGAAAGTTATCAAATTTATATCGCGGGAACTGATACTATTTACCCTTTCGATAATTTGCCGATCGTCCGAGCTTTGAGGGGCGAAAATGCGACGGCTGATGATCTGGAAATTCATCAATCCCACAAGAAAGTTCCCCTTGAGATTTGGGGAACGCCAATTTTTGACGAGGGTGGCAAAGTTGCTTATGCGATCGCAGTTTTTCAAGATGTCACGGAACGCAAAGAAGCTGAAGCCGATCGCCATTTATTTATTAAGAAACTATTTGACCTTAATCAAAATTTAGAAAAATCCCTGGATGCCGAATCAGAGTTAACTGATGCCTACGGTAGATTTGTGCCTCACCAATTTCTAAATTTGTTGGGATATGAAAGTATTATAGATGTCAATTTAGGCGACCAAGTGCAGCAGGAAATGTCGGTGCTATTTGCCGATATTCGCGATTTCACGACGCTTTCAGAAACTATGAATCCCCAAGAAAATTTTAAATTTATCAATGCTTATCTTTCGCGGATGGAGCCTGCCATTACTAGCAATAACGGGTTTATTGACAAATATATCGGCGATGCAATTATGGCTTTGTTTAGTGACTTTGCAGATGATGCAGTGAAAGCGGGTATTGCAATGCTAAATATCCTGAATGATTACAATCAACACCGTCAAGGTGTCGGCTACGTCCCGATTCAAATTGGCATTGGCATCAATTCGGGTTCTTTGATGCTGGGGACAGTCGGGGGTAAAAGCCGAATGGACAGCACTGTGATTAGCGATGCTGTTAATCTAGCATCTCGCATTGAAGGATTGACCAAAGATTACGGCGTACCTCTGTTAATTTCTCAGCAGACTTTAGAACGGTTGCGAAATCCGGCTGATTATGCTATTAGGATTGTGGATAAAGTACAGGTAAAAGGAAAATCTCAATATGTCGTAGTCTATGAGGTATTTGATGCAGATTCGCCGGAAATTCTGTCGGCAAAGCTAGCAAATTTGTCTGTATATAATGAAGCTATGTTACTGTGCGATCGCAAGGATTTCCGAGAAGCGGGAAAATTGTTTGAAGAGTGTTTGCGAACAAATCCCAGCGATCATGTAGCTCGCATTTACTTGAAACGCTGTCGGGATTGGCGATCGCTCCTCAAAGGAATTTAAAGAGCAACTTAGTCTATTTTAGATTTAAGATTGACCCCATATAGCAATCCTCGCATCATTTGTGAATTTCTTACTTTCTCAGAGCGGGTTCGGGGAGGGTTGGGGTGAAAAAATTTACGACTCCTGCAAGGATTGCTATATAGGGCTTGCTGAAAAAGTCAGAAAACAGCATTTAGAAAGATGAGTGAATTCGCGCTCGCCTTGATGAGATAAGTTTTATTCAAGCTTT
>JARCMA010000200.1 GCA_030248405.1 Microcoleus sp. MP8IB2.171 | reverse complement strand
GATTTGGTCTTATGTTCGCTCCACAGACTAACCCCGCAAGCCCTGCGGTTTTTACGTGTCGAATACCAAACGGAATTCTTCGTAGTTTTGATTCTAGGGATGTTTACCATTGCCCTATCCTCTTTTCCCGGTCTACCGATTTTGCTTCGCCGCCAGCACAAGGCTGAACTTCGCTCGTATAGGCTGTTTGATCCATCGTCTCGGGTGGGTCGTTGACCAATTATATTGTAATATAAAGCCGTCCTAAAAGGACGGGGTTTCTACCCAATTTTCTGATGACATGGGTGTTGAAAAAGCGGTAAACAGCGGAGTGGGTTCCTTGTGCTAGATTTTCGCGATCGTACTCTTCTAGGTACGCAATTGACGGCAGCATCCACATCCACACCTGCCGCGCCTTCAACCAGTGATGAGGACGCATCCCCATATCGGCAAACAGCGCTCCATAATCCTCAACATGATCGAAGCTATCCCCTTTTTCCGGAGGCACCCCCATCAGAGGTTCCGAAATCACGTTCTGGGTATAAGGCTGAAGCTGATGTACGCAACAGTCAAACAACTCAAAAAAGTAGTCGCTTACGGTGTCCAGGGCATCCCCAAAGATGTACTCTAGTTCTGGAGCCTCCAGCAAGAGGCGCTTCAAGAACTTTTCCATTTGCAATTCTTTCCACGCCCGCAGCTTGTTCCAAACGTCTTTGACAATTACTTCATCTTGTGGTGTGAGGGGAACCGCTTCGGGCATCTCGAATTCACTTTGGCCGTTGCTCTGACTTGCTTGCGCGTGGAGGCGACGATTTCCCTTCTGTCCCAACAGCGTCAGCGTGCTGCTACTTCCGTCACTGGTACTTTGGGTAAGGCGAGTTTTCAACTTCAACTGAGGTGCTAGATTCCAGTTGGAGATGGGAAATTCTAACTCGGCGCTGGTTTCACCATTGAGGTAATCCTGCGTCGCCAATGTGACCGTTGCGGCATCCTGCCAGGGCAGAGTAATATCTCCTTCCCGGTAGCATAGAGTAATCGCGATCGTGCAGTCTCCGTTGTTTTTCAGATCCAATAACCAGCTTGGTTGCTTGCGGCTAAAGGAATCCTTTTGCAACAAAGGTTGTCCCTCATCGGAGAGCATCTGCACGCAGCACTTGTACCTGTAGTTGTCGGAAGTGGGGAAATCGGTCGCCGAAACCTCGGTTAAGTTGATAATTCGTGGATTATTGTGTATACTATGTCGGAAAATTATGTGATCAGAGCAAGCAGGCTAGGTGTCGTGCACCTCTTTAGCAACAGCTTAAACTATATTAAACATGAAAAATAGTCCGCGATCGCGCTAATCTTTTATCTGACTGTAAAAATACTTAATCTGGCGATCGGCAGCATTGAAATTTTATTTATATTTGTAACATAGCACTTCTCAATTGAGTGCAATACAGTAGCCCCATTAGATATTCCCTGGTTTCAACCAGCCAAAAACTTCGCCTAAAGTCAACTGCATTTCCCCCATAAATTCGGGAACCGGAAGTATATCTGTCGGTTCTTGCAGTGCGATCGGCTGCAGCCCTGCGGGATAAGCTAAAATGTTTTTTTCATCAGGATCGAGCAACCAACCCATCTGACAACCTGCATTCAAACAGTGCAAAATATTGTTTATAACTTTGGTTTGGCTTTGGCCAGGGGACAAAATTTCTATTGTCCAATCTGGGTAAGCGTTAAATGTATCGGCAATTTCGCCGTCAGCATCTAGGGGAATGCGATTCCACACAAAAATAGCGACATCGGGAACAATAGAACGCCCACCAAAGGTGCAGCGAAGTTCTGGTAGGGCGATCGCAATTTGCGGTTTCTCTGCGATGTCGTTGGCGACTGTGACGAGTCTGGCTTGTAGTTTGCTGTGTTTTCCTTTTGGCATAGGTTTTTCTAAAATAGCACCGTTGATGTATTCGCTAGCAGGTTTGGTTTCTGGGAGTTGCAAAAACTCGTCCAGGGTGATAGTTTTTTGAGCAGCTTGTACCATATCGCGATCGCCCATTTGAAGTGTGTTGGGGTAACAGTTCCAGTATATCTCAAGTTTTGTCGCTTTTGGTGCAATAATCGAACTCAAAAGATTCTAAACTGTAGCTAGCCCGATAACTATCCGATCGGCAGTTACCTCCATCCATCCGTTACATCCCGTACATTGCTCGTTGCCGAACTTCCTTATGTCAAACAAGATAATCAAAGCAATTAAATCTAGTGGTATATTAGGGGCGATCGCCTTTTTGACTGTTGTGCTATTCGGCGGTTGGAGCGGCACCGTCATCGGGTGGCTGATGGGCATGGCGGCGGGGTTCATGAGTTGTCAAAATCAGAAGGTGCAAAGCCCGAAAATGGGTGCGACAGTTGGCAGTTTAGCGGGATTGGGTTTGGGCGTTTGGCTGTTAGTTGCTAGCGTATTTGAAGGGGTTTTAGTTAGACCTTTTTCTGGTCAATCTGCTGTGGCTTTACCTACTACTTTGCTGTACGGGGTTTGCAGTTTGACGATCGCCATTTTTACCGCTACATTAATGGGTGCTTTGCAGGGTTTGCCAGGAGAACGTCAGCGACAGGCTACTCTGGTAACATTAGCTTTTATCCTAATTCTGTTTCCGTTTATCGATCTTGAGGCTAAAACTGGCTGGATTGCTACGGTAGTACAGATTCAAATCTTTATTATGTTGGCGCTGGGTTTGAATATTACTGTCGGTTTTGCGGGTTTGTTGGATTTGGGATATGCGGCGTTTTTTGCGATCGGCGCTTACACGACGGCTTTGCTATCTTCTGGGCAGTTAAATATTACTTGGAATTTTTGGGTGGTTTTGCCGATCGCCGCCGGTGTAGCTGGCATTGCGGGCGTTATCCTGGGTATTCCCACACTGCGGCTCAAGGGCGATTATTTGGCAATTGTTACCCTCGGTTTTGGGGAAATTATCCCGGTTGTCTTTAGGAATTTAACGGCAATTCGGATCGACGAACCAATCTCGAAGATTGTCGCTGGGGTTTTGGGTAAGCCGGAATTGGTGCTGTGTCTGGTTGGGTGCGATCGACCTTTTAACCTCACCGGCGGCGAAGCGGGAATAAACCCGATCGCGCGTCCATCTCTCCCCATCATCGGCACATTCAGCACCGGCAACTACTTTCCCTGGTACTACCTAATTTTACTGCTAGTCGTCTTCGCTTACTTCATGATTTCGCGGCTGCGAGATTCCCGCTTGGGACGGGCTTGGAATGCCATGCGCGAAGATGAATTAGCGGCAAGCGCAATGGGCATTAACCTAGTCAAAACAAAACTTTCGGCTTTTGCGATGGGAGCGACCTTTTCGGGGTTTGCAGGCGCATTTTACGCTGCCTATATCAGCGCGGTTTTTCCCAGCGTCTTCGATTTCTCAGTCTCGGTGATTATCCTGTGCATGGTGATTTTAGGCGGTTTGGGCAACATGACCGGGGTGATTTTGGGCGCTATCATTATCATGTCTGCCGATCGGCTTTATCTACCCCAACTCGCCCAAGTCCTCAAAGGTTTCCTGAATACTTTTGTACTCCCCAGGATTGCAATTCCCCAGTTGCGAGACTTTCTGGCAACCAGTTTAGACCCGATTCAAATGCGCTTATTTCTCTTTGGTTTAACTCTAGTTGTCATGATGCTCGTGCGGCCGGAGGGGCTGATTCCTGATAAGATACACCAAGCTGAACTGCATTCGGATGCTGAAGCGAGCAATGAGTCTTTAGCAGATGCGAGAAGTCAATAAATAGGTAAGGACAAAAAAACCTAGTATTTTGTAGCTGGTTTAGCTAAAAATTTAGGAGATCAGGGAGTTTATGAGTGTAAAAAAAATCTCCTCATCTAATGTTTATTTGTAACCAACTACTTAGTAAGGGTGAAAGATTAGCCATGAACAATGTAACTGGTACTGCTTTTATCGTTGCGGAGTTTAGAGCAGAAGAGAATGAAGAGGCAATGCCTCTTTACACTGATCATGTAGTAAAAATTTGGCTCAATGAGGAAACAAAAGAAATAGCTGCAAAAATAGCTCAAAACTCTCCCGCCGCTAAAGAAATGATTAAGTTGCGGACTAAATATTTTGATGATGTTTTGTCAAATCAAATTTTAGGAGGTTGCAAACAAGTAGTTATTTTAGGTTCGGGTTTGGATACTCGCGCTGCTAGAATTAATGGAGAAGGAGTGATTTATTTTGAAATAGACGACCCTGCGACACTGCAATTAAAAGCAGAAACTCTCAAAGCCAACAAAATTCGTGCAAATGTTCGCTATCTTCCCGGCGATTACGTAAAAGACGGTTTAATCTCCTTGCTGAAACAGAGTGAATTTGATTTCACTCGACCGACATATTTTTTGTGGGAAGGCAACACAACCTTGCTCGTCAAAAAAGATGTAATATTTGTGTTAGAACAAATTCGCGACAATGTTCATAATTTTCGAGTGTCCTTTGATTATATGTCGGAAAGGGTGATTTTGAGGACGACGGGCTACCAAGATATCAATGATTACATAGATAAATACGAAAGTATATATGCACCCTGGATTACTGGGTTTGAAAACATTGCAACTTTGGCTGACAAACTCAATCTCAAAGTTATTGAAAACTTTTCTACAGCAGATTTACACGCACAATATCGCCCTAGCCGTTCGCTAGAATCTAATCTTTTTAAGTTTTATTTTGTTTGTACGTTAGAGAATATGTCCTAAAAACTCCCAATCTCAAATTGATTCGCGTGCGTGAAAGCTCGTTACCAGGACGATCGCACTACTATAAAATCTTAGAAAACACAACCAAAATGTCATTATTAGAAGCACAGCAACTTACAATGCGATTCGGCGGCTTGACTGCGGTAAATCAGGTCAGCTTAACCTTGGAAAAAGGCTCGATCGCCAGTTTGATCGGCCCCAACGGTGCGGGCAAAACTACTTTTTTTAATATGCTTACGGGCATCTATAAACCGAGTGGCGGTCAGTTGCTTTTGGAACAGAAGAATATCACGGGTTTGCCTCCGGATCGCCTGACAACTTTCGGCATTGCTAGAACTTTTCAAAATATTCGCTTGTTTAACAACATGACTGTGCTGGATAATGTTTTAGTAGGTAGACACTGCCGATTGAAAACAGGTTTGTTGGGTGCAATCCTCCGCCCTCCCGCTGCGAATCTGGAGGAACGGGAAGCTAAAATAAAAGCGCTCACTATGCTTGATTTTGTCGGTTTAGGTGCTGCTAAAGCGCCGGAGTTGGCAAAAAACCTTTCCTACGGCGACCAGCGCAGATTGGAAATTGCCAGGGCTTTGGCTTCCGATCCGAAAGTGTTGCTTTTGGACGAACCGACTGCGGGGATGAACCCGAACGAAACGGCTGATTTAACTCGCTTTATTTACCGAATTCGCGATGAGTTGAATTTGAGTATTTTGCTGATTGAACATGATATGAAGGTGGTGATGGGAATTAGCGATCGCGTTAGTGTGATGGAGTATGGTACTAAAATTGCTGAGGGAACTCCGGATCAAGTTCGCGCAGATCCTCGCGTAATTGAGGCATATTTGGGAAAAGAAGAAGAGGGCAATTGATAATACAGAATAACTACATACCCGACTTCTTATTAAAGAAGTCGGGTATCTAACAGCGATACTTGACCTACTTAGGGCTTTCTGAATAAGCCTAAAACCCTTACATCAAAAGACTTTGGCTTGTTTAGGCGCTGATAATGTGTAAGACTCTGAGCTAAAATGAGTCAAAAGCCCAGCACACCATCACTTTCGTAATGTACCGAAAAGTTGACCCAACCCCAAAAGAGCCATCCAACTTTGACCTCCCCTTC
>JARCMA010000199.1 GCA_030248405.1 Microcoleus sp. MP8IB2.171 | reverse complement strand
CGCCCGGTTTCAATCGCCCGGTTTCAATCGCCCGGTTTCAACCGCTGAGTTTCAACCGCTGAGTGTCTCCCCAGCACCCGAAGTCAAAAAAATTAATAATTAGGGGAACAACCCTGCTAATGTTAGTGTCAAACCCGACTATAATTGTGAAACGCTTTAACTACCCTATTTAATTGCTGCCTCGGTCGCCACCGCCTATATATGCCATCAACAGTCAATACAGAATCAACAGCGGTTCAATTTAACCAACAGGGAGAAACGTATTTATCCCAAGGGAAATTAGAAGAAGCGATCGCCTCCTGCGAGCAAGCTTTGAAGATTCACCCCAATTTTGCCCCGGCTTACAAGACTTTGGGCAACGCGCTACAAGCTCAAGGCAGGATGGAAGAGGCACGGCACTGGTACGCTAAAGCGATTGAAATAGAACCGAATTTTGCGGAAGTATACGCGAATTTGGGCAGCCTGGGCGCGCAGCAGCAAAAATGGCAGGAGGCGATCGAATTTTATCAAAAGGCGATCGCGATTAAGCCGAATTTCGCGGGAGTGTACCGGAATTTAGCAAAAGTATTTGGACAAATTAGCAAACCGGAAGAAGCCCAGCAGTGCTGGTATCAAGCATTTAGTTTGGAACCGGAAAAAGTAGCGCCTGGGGAACACTTGAATATGGGCGACGCTTTTTTTCGGCAGGAAAAATTCCCCGAAGCGATCGCCTGTTACGATCGCGCCATAAAATTAAATCCTAATGTGGCGACAGCTTACCAAAATTTGGGCGAAGCGCTAAAAAAACAAGGCAAGTTAGAGGAAGCGACAGCATATTATCGCAAAGCTATTGAACTGAACGCAGCTCATGCGAGAAACGGCAGCGAGGGAGAGCAAACTTTGGCGGGTGCAACTGCGAAAAACGGTGCAGTTAAGCAGCAGCCCCCAGTAACAGCAGTCAAGCAGCCAGTGCAGCAGCCAGTGCAGCAGCAGCCAGTTAATTCTACAATTAATATAGAAGATCCAGAAGCATACAAAATACTCGCAGAAGGCTATTTTGCTCAGGGCAAATTGGAACAGGCAATTTCTGCTTGCAAGAAGGCACTGCAAATTAAGCCGGAAGCGCCGCTTTACAAAATGCTGGGCAACGCCCTGCAAGCTGGCGGCAAAATTGATGAAGCTAAAAGTTGCTATGTCAAAGCAATAGAAATTAATCCGAATTTTGCTGAAGCTTATGCTAATTACGGCAGCATTTGCGCGCAGCAAGAACAGTGGCAGCAAGCGGTTTCTGCTTACGAAAAGGCGATCGCCCTGAAACCAGATTTTGCCGGTGCTCTACGCAATTTTGCCAAGCTATTGACGCAGTTAGGGAAGTCTGAGGAGGCGGCTGAGGCTTGGTATCGAGCTTTTGCGATCGACCCGAAGTCGGGCACCGCTGAAGAACACGAGAATTTAGCCAAAACTTTGATCGAGCAAGGTAAGGTAGAGCAAGGAATTGATTGTTACCGGCGCGCGATCGAGTTGAATCCAAATGCTGGCGCAGCTTATCACGAATTGGGCGAACTTCTGAAGGGTCAAGAACAGTGGGAAGCGGCGGTAGATGCTTACACCAATGCGATTAGAACTAATCCCGAACTTTCTTGGTCGCACAACAATTTAGCTGAGTCGCTGGTGAAGTTGGAACGCTGGGAGGAAGCTATAAATGCTTACCGCAAGGCGATCGAATTAAATCCTGATTTTAGCTGGTCTCACAACAATTTAGCAGACGTGCTGCTGAAGTTGGAACGCTGGGAGGAAGCTGTAGAGGCTTACACCAAAGCAACAGAATTAAATCCAGAGTTCAGTTGGTCGCACAACTATTTAGCCGACGCGCTGATTAAACTCGAACGGTGGGAAGAAGCTATTTCTGCTTACCAAAGGTCGATCGAACTTAATCCCGAGCATTTTTGGGCGCACAACAATTTAGCAGAAGCGCTGGTGAATTTGGAACGGTGGGATGAGGCGGTGGTTGCGTATCGCCGCGCTAATGAACTGAATCCGAGTTTCTTCTGGTCGCACAGCAAGTTGGGCGACGTGTTGCTAGAAATGGAAAGGTGGGATGAGGCGATCGAGGTTTACCGTCGCGCGGCTGAGTTGAATGGCGATTTTCCGTGGACTTATTACAACATGGGGACGGCTTTTGAGAAGCTGGAACGGTGGGATGAGTCGATCGCTGCTTACCGCCGTGCTGTGGCAATTCAGCCGGATTTGCCGTGGATTTCGCAGAAGTTGGCTGATGCTTTGAGGATGCGATCGCAGTGGGATTTGCAGCAGGCGATGGGTTTGTACGGCCGCGCCATTCAGGAGAATCCTGATGATGTGCAGTTGTATCACAAGGCGCTGGAGATTGCGCCGAATGATGCTGACCTTTATGTTGGGTTGGCTGATGCTTTGGTGCGGAAGAATTGGCCGGATGGGGCGATCGTCTTTTATCAGATGGCGTTGCAGGTAAATCCCGAATGCGGCAAGGCGCACTTGCAGTTAGGGCTGATGTTAGCACAAAAGAATGATTTGAATGGGGCGATCGCTTGTTACCGCCGCGCTATTGACGTTCAACCCCAAGATTACAAGTCTTATCAAATGTTAGGCGATGCTTTGGCTACACAGGGCCAGCGAGAAGAGGCGATTTCGTGTTACCGCCGCGCCACTGAACTCAACCCAGATTACCCCTATACATACAACAATCTAGGTGATATGCTGCGACATCAAGGAAAGTGGGAAGAGGCGATCGCCGCTTACCGCCGTGCCCTTGAATTAAAGCCAGATTTCTCTTGGTTCCACTATAATTTAGGGGAAGTCTTGACTAAAAAAGGGCAAATAGATGAAGCAAGTGCTTGTTACCGTCGCGCCCTAGAATTGGAACCCAAAATTTTCTGATTAGCCGTGTAATTGAGCCTGCAGTTTTCAGTTTGATGCAGGCTCACATAGGTTATTTCCATTGAAATAATGTGAACAAGATTACAAGATTAGAAGTAGAAGTATGACTCCTGAACAATCTCAGCACCTGAAAGCAAACATCCAAAAGACTTTATCCACTCACGCTAAAAATGACGAAAGCTTTCTGTGGATGGCATATTGGGTTATCTTTGAACGCGAAGCCGATCCTGATGGTTTAGAAGGTTGGTTAAACGAACTTAATACTGGTGCGTCTCGATCTACTGTTATAAAAAAAATGGTTGAGGCGCATGAATTTCAGCAACGCCTTCCAGAGGAAAACAGGGGACAGCCATTAGTGACAAGCTTCCCAATGCCAAATAGGGAAATGATGAAAGAATTTCTTCCACCTGCTGAGGATTTTCCAGTAGTTCCCCTAAGCATAGATGAGTTGAAAGAACAAGTAGCAAGTAAACATTGGTTTCATCAGATCAATCTAGGGAACGGAATAATCACACCTGGACAGGATGATAGCGCGGCCAAGCTACCTAGGATAAAAATCCCTGAGAAACTAGATGGAATGACTGTTCTTGACATAGGTGCCTGGAATGGTTTTTTCTCATTTGAAGCAGAGCGTCGTGGTGCTAGTCGTGTTCTCGCAACCGATTCGTATGCGTGGCATACCTGGGATGGGAAGTCGGGATTCGATCTCGCACGGAGAGCTCTCAATTCAAAAGTACAAGCTCTGGAAATAGATATACTCGATCTTTCTCCAGATAAAATTGGGACTTTTGACTTAGTTCTGTGCTTGGGCGTGCTTTACCATATGCGTCACCCCCTACTGTCCTTAGAGAAAGTTTTTAGCGTCACTGGAAATCAACTTATATTGGAAACAACCGTTGAACTCTTTTCAGAAGACAGACCGGCTATGGTGTTTTATCCTGGTACAGAATTTGCTAACGATCCCACTAATTGGTGTGGGGCAAATCCAGCAGCCGTGATAGCCATGCTGAAAGTTGCGGGATTTACCAAAGTCGAATTAGCGAGCTTAGTAGATTTCCCTATTCCTAATACGGGGCGAGCAACTTTTCATGCCTGGAGATAGTTTTATTTGTAAGTCTTTAATTCCATTACAATAAGTTAATCGATATCAGAGGAACCACCATGCAACCCGAAGCAGCGAATCGCCTTGAAGAATCTATCCAAAAGACTTTATCCACTCACGCTAAAACTGACAAAAATTTTCTGTGGATGGCGTATTGGGTCATCTTTGAGCGCGAAGCCGATCCTGATGGATTAAAAAGTTGGTTAGATCTACTAAAAAACGGTGTTAGTCGAATGGTCATCATACAAATGATGATTGATTCTAGTGAATTTCAACAGCGCATTGCACGTGGAGACAGTGGACAACAGATTCTTCGCAAACTTCACAATGCCAGAAGAGAAATGGTGAAACAACTCCTTCCACCTGCTCAAGTTATATTAGACTTGGGTGGTTATTCATCATGCGATCCAAGAGGAGCTTTGTTAAGCTTAGGCTATAATCACCTCCCAGACAAGCTATATATTCTAGACTTTCATCCCGACAAGATGATGTTTCCCGGGCCAGAGTGGCCAAAACAAGTTAAGTACCAAACCTGTGACATAGAATATGTTTATGGAAGTATGACTGACTTAGCCTATTTCCAAGAAGGTACTTTTGACTTAATTTGGTCTGGGGAGTCAATAGAACACATAACTACAGAAGATGCTGAAAAAGTATTCTCACAAGCATACAAGTTATTAAAACCTGGTGGTAAGCTGGCACTAGATACCCCTAACAGGCGGGCTACAAAACTACAGTTTCCGAATAGTTTAATTCATGCCGAACACAAGCTAGAATACTATTACGAAGATTTGTGCAAACTCTTGGCAAAACACAAATTCAAAATCATTCAGAGTAAGGGAGTGATCGATCTATCAAAGTCAATCGAAGCATCAAGTATGGAGCATTTCAACGACGAGTTTATCACCAGTGAAAAACTTAATGACAATCCCGATAAATCTTACTGTTTCTACATTTGCTGTATGCGAGCTGAAGATTATCAGGGTTGTTGATAACTGTAGCGCTATTCTGCCTGAGCGTTTGGCAGTTAAAACCTCGATCGCTCTAATTCTCTTTGAGCTTGCAGAGCGACTTGTTTCCAAGCTTGAGCTTGGGATTCATACCAGCTTTTCTCTTCTATTGTCCTGGTAATATATTCCAGGCGATGTCCAATTTTTTGACCAATAACCTCTGGACTGAATAAAGACCTAATCTCCTTAGCTGCTCTGGCTCCTACTTGTTGTGCTTGCGGATAATTCTGAAAAACATACTCCATCAGAGAAGCCGCGTGATTGATATCCGGTTCGGCCCAGATACTACCTTTTGGGTAAAGTCCGTAAGCTTCAGTAGTTGCCACTAAATCGTATTTCACCAAAAAACTATTGCCGACATTCATAAAATCGGTATTCGATGAATAGGCGGTAGCAATGACGGGCTTGCCGTAATACATCGCTTCCGCCATAGTCAAACCAAAACCCTCAGCCCGATGTAGCGATACATAGCAGTTACAATTATCTACTAAGGCATGAACCTCTTCCTTGCTGAAATGACCTTCGATAAATTGAATTGATGGCCAGTCTTCTGCCAGTGCTTTTAGTTGATTGTACTGATTTTGATAAGCTGGATGAGGTCGAAACTTAATAATCAGTAAGACATCTTCATTAAGCTTTCCAAAAGCTTTTTTAAACGCCTCAATGGTGGCAAAAGGATTTTTGCGCTCAAAACCGCTACCCATGTCGAACATGAACAGAAAAATAAATTTATCTTTGGGCAATCCTAAAGCTTCTCTATCCAATGAATTGGGGGGCAAATAAATGCTAGGAGGCAACTTAACAACCGGAAGAGGCGATACATCAGAAATAGTTTCAGCAGTGTAATTGCTGTATGTCCAAACCTCATCAAATCTATTAAAAGCGCCCATAAAAAAATCAGGGAATACGGGAAGTTCCCAAATCCAAAAACCAATATTATAGCGGTTATGAAAAAAATCAGGATCGATACAATTCAACAGTGACTCATGAGGGTTGGTATGGACGATATTAATGGGATAGGAGCGATCGCTGGAAAAACTTGTATATGTATCATCTAAGTTGCGTTGCGAATCTTCTTTCAAATCCTTGATTGTGAAAGGAATGTTGGCAGATTCTAGAGCTCTGATAGTGCCTCGCACCCCTCCGCCCAGACCAAACTCTCCACTTACATGACCGATAACATTAACTCCAAAGTTAGACTTGGGATTATTCAACATAGCTAATCTATTTTCCTGAGAACAAGTATTTTCGGTAAATTGAACTTTTCAAGTATTAACAAGCCTTTGATGTTGTGCTAGCTCAGATTGAACTTGCTGTGCTGTCTGCCTCCAAACTTGGATTTCTGACTGCACCAAAGCCGTCTCTTGCTGAAGCTGGTGGATGCTGGTTGACCAATTTGTAGATTGGCTCATTCTGTTTCTAATGATTTCCAATCTATTTTTGATTTTCACGCCTTGAAGTTGAGGACTCAGTAAAGACTTAATTTCCTCAGCGGCTCTAGCTCCTACTTTTTGTGCTTCCTGCGGATTCTCAAAAACATACTGCATTAAGGATGCTGCATGATCGATATCGGGATCTGCCCAGTAATTTCCTTTAAAGTAAGGCCCATAATCTTCTGTCAGCGTCACTATGTCATATTTTACTGGAAAACTATTGCCGACATTCATAAATTCCATATTAGATGAGTAGGCAGTCGCGATTACGGGTTTGCCGTAGTACATCGCTTCCGCCATTGTCAAGCCAAACCCTTCGGCCCGATGCAGGGAAACATAGCAGTCGCAATTTGCAACTAAAGCATGAAGTTCGTCTCTCTTTAAATGCCCATCTATAAAGTGAACTGGCCAGCCTTCTGCTTGCGCTTTGAGTCGATCGCGTTCTTGGGGGAAAAAGCTGCCGTTAGAAAACTTTAGTACAAGTAAAACATCCTGGTTTGATTGAGAAAAAGCTCGCTTAAATGCCTCTAGGGTCGCAAAGGGATTTTTGCGACCTACGGTACTGTGAAAGTCAAACATGAACAGAAAAATACATTTGTTTTCGGGCAATCCCAATGCTTCTCTATCAAACGATGGTGTGGGAAGGTCGAGGCTGGACATCATCTTAATCACGGGCACCGGCGATACTGGCGCGATCGCCTCGGCGCAGTAATTGCTATAAGTCCATATCTCGTCAAATAAAGAAAAAGCGTACAGCCACCCTGGAGGAAATATCGGCAGTTCCCAAGCCCAGAAGCCAATATTGTATCGACCTTTAAAACATTCGCGATCGATCATGTTGAAAACAATCGGTTCCGGCAGAGTGTGGATTAGGTTAATCGAATAGGGATTTTGCTCAGAAAAACTTGTGTAGCTGTTGTCTAAGTTTCGATGCCAATCTACCTTAATATCTTTCAGTGCAAAGGGAATGCCAGCAGCTTCAATCGCTCTGAGAGTGGCTCTAGATCCTTCTCCCAGACCGTATTCACCGCTGAGGTGTCCTATAAAGTTAATACCGAAATTAGAATCTGGCGTTTGATTTAACATAGTAAGTCTTCTACTTAATAAACATCGAGAATTAAGGCTTGACAATTCAGCGCTCTTGCAGTTGAAGATGGGAGTATTTTGCTAAATCTTGCTGTACCTGCAATGCTGTCTGCCTCCAAGCTTGAGCTTGACGAGCCAATAAATCTCTTTCTATCTGAAGCTCGTGGAAACGACTTGACAAGTGGGACTGATTGATATTGCCCATGATAAATTCAAGGCGATTTTTTATTTTTATGCCCACTGTTTGAGGGCCCAGCAAAGCTCTAATTTCCTGAGCAGCTTTAGCTCCTACTTGCCGTGCTTCCCCAGGATTTTCAAAAGTATACTTCATCAGAGAGGCAGCATGGTCAATATCTGCTTGGGCCCAGACACTGCCTTTGGGGTAAGCTCCATAATCTTCAGTTGTGGTCACCAGATCGTATTTAACCGGAAAACTATTGCCAACATTCATAAATTCCATATTAGATGAATAGGCTGTCGCTATTACTGGTTTCCCGTAGTACATGGCTTCAGACATTGTTAAACCAAACCCCTCAGCCCGATGCAGAGATACATAACAGTCACAACTATTAACCAGAGCATGAATTTCTGCTTTTGGCAAATGCCCGTCTATAAATTGAATCGAGGGCCAGCCCTCTGTCAATTGGGCGAGCTGCTCTCGCAAGTGCGGGAAATAATGGGTATTGGCAAACTTGAGCACGAGTAAAACATCTTGATTGGATTTTCTAAAAGCTTGTTTAAACGCCTCAACGGTGGCAAAAGGATTTTTTCTTTCAAAGGAACTCGCAAAGTCAAACATGAAGAGAAAAATAAACTTATCTTTGGGTAAGTTTAGGTTTTCTCTGGTCAGGGAAGGCTTAGGAAAAGCAAGGCTGACAGGAATTTTGAGCACGGGAACTCGGGAGACAGCCGAAAATGCTTCTGCACAAAAATTGCTGGGAGTCCAAATTTCATCAAATAAATCAAAGGCCCACTGCCACTCCTTCGGAAATACGGGCAGTTCCCACAACCACACTCCTATATTGTATTTGCCTTTGAAATATTCAGAACCAATGCCCGGAAAGTACCCTGCTAAAATCTGCTCGACCCAATTGGGGTTAGTTTGGATAATGTTAATGGGATAGGGATTGTCGTTGGAAAATTTTTTGTAGGTGGAATCTGAGTTAGGTTGCCCGCCTACCTTTAAATCTGTCAGAGCAAAGGGAATTTTAGCTGCTTCCATTGCTCTAAGAGTGCCTCTGGCTGCTTCTGCTAGCCCAAAGTCACCGGTTATGTGACCGGCAAGATTTACACCCAAAGAATTATTTAATCTATTATTTAACATTTGTCTTGCTGTTTGCTGAGTGGAAATCTCTGAATAGGATTTAACAACCATTTAATCTATGAAGCCTTCTTGATGAGCAGCCCCAAGGATGTTGTGACATATTGCTCTAACTGAAGCTTTAAGTGTATCCCCGACCAGGGCGGTACGTCTATGTGACGGTCGAATGGCCCGCTTCCAGTGTTGTAGTTGAGGACAATTTCGTGACCCTGAGAATGCAGCTCTGCTGCCAGCCGATCGATGTCCTGCCGTCGAAACAGTACAGTCTGCTGGTGGTCGATCGTCGCATCATTAGACAAAACGTTAAATTCGGTGGTGTGGACTGCGATTCCGCCCGGACGCAGACACTTGAGGCTGTTTTTGACGAATTCGATCCCCAGATCGATCGAGCCTAAGTGTTCGAAAGCGCAAGAGGAATAGACAAAATCGAAGCCGATCAAATCCGCATCTATCTTGTTCATGTCTGCCACGCGGTAAATAACATGGGAGGCGAAGCGTGCGGCGGGGCAGATGCGGCGTTAAGCGCCTCCAATGTTGCTGCATATTCACCGCTACTGGCCCATCCTTGCTTTGTCGCTTCGTCTATATCTAGGTCTGTGGCGACGATATCGCAGCCTCGGGCAGCCATTACAGCTACTAACGGTTCCTTGCCAACACCGAAACCGAGTCCGCGCCTGCCCGGTGACATCATGCCCGTCTCGGACAGACACTGAAGGATATAGGCGTACTCCCACAGTTTGCGATGGAATATCGGCTCATGGGGAAGATGAGTTTCGTCACACCAATAGTAGAAGGCATCCGATCGACACTGGGCCTCGGTGGCCATTTGCGAGACTGGATTTGTGAGGCTTGGCTCGTCATTAACAATCAATGGCTGATGCTTAATGATAGTTTTCTCAATATTGAAACCCGAGTTGGTCATCATAGCTTGCTTGCAATCTCTTACTAATGGATGGTTAGCGCAGTTTTGCCATTAATGCTACGACGCATCAATTCTTTCCATTCTGCTGAGTTAACTAAGGTATTGGTATCGAGAATCTCTCCTTTTTCTGACGAAAATCTAGCAAAATTTTCTAACCAGTTCAAAACTGTTTCTGTTGTTGAAAAAGGCGTGCACTTCAAGGATTCTTTAAGAAAGTTAGCCATCCCCGCCCTATCGCCTTTGCAATAAGCGTACCACCCCTCCCACAATAAGTCTTTGTACTGCATCTGACTTTTGAGCTCAGTTTCTCTAACCCTAGCTGGCGAAAACTTTAATCTTTCCAATTCACTCTCAGTCTGATGCAGTTGTAACTGGGATTGTTCCAACTGGCCATGAGTCTGATGGAGTTCTAACTGGAATTGTGCCAATTCACTCTGAGTTTGGTGCTGGAGTGCTTGGAATTGTGCCAATTCACTCTGAGTTTGGTGCTGGATTGCTTGGGATTGTTCCAATTCGCTCTGAGTCTGGTGCTGGATTGCTTGGGATTGTTCCAATTCACTCTGAGTCTGATTCAGTTGTAACTGGGATTGTTCCAATTCACTCTGAGTCTGATTCAGTTGTAACTGGGATTGTTCCAAT
>JARCMA010000023.1 GCA_030248405.1 Microcoleus sp. MP8IB2.171 | reverse complement strand
GTCTCATCATCCTCGATGACGTACAAACGATTTTCAGCAGCCGACAACTCGCAGGCCACTACCAACCAGGCTATGAAAATTACGGCACATTCTTCAAACAACTAGCAGAATCATCCCACAACAGTTGCTTAATTCTCCTCAGTTGGGAAAAACCCAGAGAAATTGCCGCCCTAGAAGGCGAAAACCGCCCCTGTAAATCGCTGCAACTCAACGGTTTAGGCGCGGAAGCAGGGGAAATATTCAGAGAAAAAAGATTAGCTGAAGAGGAGAAATGGTCACAACTGATAGACCTTTACCGAGGCAATCCCTTATGGTTAAATATAGTTGCAACTATGATTCAAGATTTATTCGGCGGCAGCGTTTCCGAGTTTCTCTCCTATGATACCCTATTTTTAGGTGATTTAGAATGTCTGCTGCACCAGAAGTGCGATCGGCTAACCGAACTAGAAAAAAAAGTGATATCCTGGTTAGCTAGTGAAGCTGCACCCGTTGAAATATCAAAAATTTCAGCCAATCTCGAATTATCACCGCCAGAATTATTGAAAGTCGTGCAATCTTTAGGGCGCAGGTCATTAATTGAAACTGTCAAGCAAAATGGGCGATCGCACTTTACGATCGGGTCAGTAATCAGAGAGTATATAATAAACGAAACCTGAAGCAAAAACGGATAAACTTATCGCTCTGCTAAACTAGAGCTAAAATAGTCAAATTTTATGGAGGTATGCTAAACTTTTGAATAGACAAGATTTACAGAACCTAGCACTCACTAGACTTGAAGAAGTAGAAGTGCTGCTCAACAATCATAAATATTCAGGTGCTTACTACCTGAGCGGTTATGTCATTGAATGCGCTTTAAAGGCTTGCATTGCCAAGCAAACTCAGGAATTTGATTTTCCTGACAAAAAAACTGTTATGGACAGTTACACCCACGATTTAGAAAACTTGGTTAAAGTTGCTAAACTTGATAAAGAGTTAAAGTCTCTCCTCAACGATGCTAATTTTTCATTGCGATGGTTAGAGGTCAGAGACTGGTCAGAAGAAAGCCGCTATCAAACACATAACCGACAAAAAGCCCTCGATATTTATTCAGCAATCACTGATCCGACTCACGGAGTTTTACAATGGCTACAGCAACATTATTAAATCAAGAAATAGCAGAAGGTCAAAGACTAATAGATGCTCTCAATGCAGCAGATTTATCAGTTGATTCTGCTCTCTGGATCTACGCGCCAGAACCGGAAAGATGGCGGCTGATGCTCACCTCACCTCTGCACGATCGCGAAGGCTCCCTGAAAACTTATGGGGAAATTCTATCAGTCTTTCGCCAAGTTAAACCAGACTTGAAAATCGATTGGACAGCACTTGTAGCAGTCAGCCCAAAAAATGAATTAATTGAAGGATTGCGTCAGTCACAACAAGATTGGAATTTAAACTTATCAGGCACAAGACTGACAAATAATTTTGTTGGTCGCACGTGGATCGAAGATGCTTACATTTATCAAATCAAGTGAGTTTACAGGGCAAAAAATAGCTTAAAATAGGTGCGATCGCTTTTATTATTAGTCCGCGCAGGCGGACTTTGTTTGTGTAGTAGCGGTTTCAACCGCCGAGTCATCCGAATTTGGGTTCCCCCCACATCACCGTTAGGATTACTATATTAATGAAAATCGCCACCTGGAACGTCAACTCAATTCGCACCCGCATCGAACACGTTACTAACTGGTTACAAACAAACCAAATAGACATTCTCTGCTTGCAAGAAACCAAAGTCACAGACAAAGACTTTCCCCTGCAACCCTTCCTCGACATCGGCTACAACTGTTATATTTCCGGCCAAAAATCCTACAACGGCGTAGCTATTTTTAGCCGATCGCCCATGTCACAGATCAGCACCGGATTTTCCCCCATTCTCGGCATCGAAACCGTCGGCAGCTTCGACGAACAAAAGCGCCTCATAGCCGGGGTTATAGACGATATTTGCATCATCTCCGTCTACGTTCCCAACGGTTCCGAAGTCGGTTCAGAGAAATATGAATACAAACTGCATTGGCTCAAATTGCTGCAAGAATACCTCAAAATAGCACTAGATAACTCGCCCAACCTGTGCATTTGTGGCGACTTCAATATCGTACCGGACGATCGAGATATTTACAATCCCAAAGCTGCTGCAAACTCAGTTGGCCTATCAGTAGCCGAACGCCAAGCATTAACAGAAATCATAGAATTAGGACTGAGCGACCCCTTCCGCAAATTCACATCAGAAGGCGGACATTATAGCTGGTGGGACTATCGCGCCGCCGCATTTCCCCGCAACAACGGTTGGAGAATCGACCACCATTATCTCAGCCCTCCCCTGTACGAAAAAGCCAAAAACTGTACAATAGATATTGCTCCCCGAAAATTAATCAAACCCAGCGATCACACCCCGGTAATTGTCGAAATTTGATTTATAAGTTATAAAGTTAATAACAACCAACAACTAAAAATCATGTTCTTAGTAACCGGAGCAACAGGCGCACTAGGCCGCCGAATTGTACGAGAAATCAGACAGCAAGAGAAGCCTGTTCGCGCATTCGTTCGCCTCGCTTCTCGCTACTCGGAACTAGAAAATCGAGGCGCCGAAATCTTTATCGGCGACTTGAAACAAGACAAAGATATCAAAAAAGCTTGCCAAGGAGTGCAGTACATCATCAGCACCCACGGTACTGGCGGTGACGTTCAAGCAGTACACTACCGCGCCAACATAGAACTAATCGACTGCGCCAAAGAAGCCGGAGTTGAGCACTTTGTCTTTATTTCTGTACTGGGAGTCGATCGCGGATACGAAGATTCAGCAGTATTCAAAGCCAAACGAGAAGTCGAAAAATACCTGCAAAACAGCGGATTAAATTATACCATTTTGCGGCCCGCCGGTTTTGCTTCGAGTCTGCTGCCACTCGCCGAAAGATTTCGAGAAACCGGACTTTACCTGCTGATTGGCGACGGCAAAAACCGCACATCTGTTGTCAGTACCGACGACTTGGCAAAGATTGCAGTAGACTCACCAACTACTGAAGGCGCGCGCAACCAAATTTTACCAGTCGGCGGCCCCGATGTTCTGAGCAGAGACGACATTGCCCGGATTTTCGGACGCTTGTTCAATCGCGAACCTCTGGTAATTAACCCGCCGCTGGTTGTGTTTGACGGCTTGCGAAATGCCTTGGGTTTGTTGAATCCTCAAGCTCAAAAAAGCTTAGGAACTTTGCGGGTATTGCTGGCTAACGAGTTTTTCTGTACTCCCGAACAAGTGCAAAATCTGGAATCAATCTACAACATGAGAATGGAATCCCTAGAAAGCTTTTTACGGCGCAATTTGAGCGTTTAAAAGACTCGTTTGCAGTTGCACAAAAACAACGCAACTGCAAACATTTTAAGCAGACAAAGAAACAGCTTCAACACCACCAATATAGCTCGTATTTGTTATTGGCGGAGAAGTTGGTTTAGCAATCAAATAACCTTGAACAAAAGTTGCTCCCCGTTCCCGCACCCACTCTAATTCTTCGACAGTTTCCACACCTTCAGCAACAGTTTTGATCTCTAATTGAGCGGCAATTTCTAACATCTTTTCAGTAATTAGTGCCTTATAATAATCTTGATGGACGTTGCGAATCAATTGCATATCTAACTTAATAAAATCGGGACGCAACTGGTGCATCAAATTTAGATTAGAAGAACCGCTGCCAAAATCATCCATTGCAATTAAAAATCCAGCTTCTCGATAAAACATCAGAATCTTAATCAAGTGATCCATATCAGGAGGGTGCTGAGATTCCGCCACTTCAAAAACAATATTGCTGTGAGGAATTCCCGCTTCATCAATAGCCTGCACCGTCATTCGGAGGCACGTAGCGGGATCGTAAACGGAAGTAGGAGAAAAATTAATAAAAAGTAGTTCTTTGATATCGTGCACTTTGGCTTCCCGAATAGCGCGAGTCCGGGCTAAAGCATCTAGTTGAAAAATTATACCGGCTGATTCTGCTTGGGAAAAAATCCGACCCGGAGGAATTAAGTTTCCTTGCTCGTCGATTCCTCGGAGTAGGGCTTCGTGGGCAAAAATTTTAGAAGTATCTGAGGTATGAACAATCGGCTGAAAATGCGTAGTAATCCGTTCTTCGGACAATAAATCTAACAGCCAATCAGACTTGGTGAAGTTAAGAAAAGAGTCTAAGGAAGTGCTGCGATAAAAATCGCTAAGTTTCGGCTGTTCAGCTTCGCGCATCCACAAAACTTTTGTCTCTTTCAACTCTTGATTTGTCAGCACCGATGATGCTAGGGCGCTAAAATTTTCTCTCGCTATTCCCTCAAGGATAACGTACAAACACTTGCTCTCTTCTAACAGCTTGAATTCAAGTTTAGCCTTTGCCAGTGCAGAAATAACCTTGGTCAGCGTGTGCGATACTGGAAACCACAGGTATAGACCTCCGCTGCCCTCTATTTTTGCGGGTACTGTTTCGCAGCGAGAGCAGGAGCCGAAGGCTTTGCCACTTATTTGCATTGGAATATCCTCCGGTTTTAGGGTTGATTTTAGACACGCTAACAATTAACGTTCATTATAAGCTAATTCACCTATTAATTCATCTATCTCAAGATGTAAATCGTGATGAACTTGTATTTAATTCTTGCAGTATTTATACTTGCCTCCGGTTTCAAACCCACATTCCGCACCCTCCACTGTCACAATCGGTTTTTACGTAATTTTGTTGACCACATCAATCATCTTTATACACACAATACAAGATTAGACTGGCGATCGCAAGTCCAATTTCCCCAAACTCCTAAAATTCTTAGCGTGACACACTCGCTGGTGCGGAATGTGGGTTTGAAGATTATTTGCCAAATTTTTATTGAAATATAGCTTTAAGTATATCGCTTCAGGGGATTCTGAGATCGCCCAATTTGATGATAATTATCGTAAAATCTCATAGAATGGGCTATTACTTCACTGTGTGTAAATCAGGGGCAAACGAACGGTAAAGACACTGCCTTTTGTCAGTTCACTTTGAACAATGATCCGACCTTGATGAGTCTGAGCGATCGCCTGAGCAATCGCCAAACCCAAACCCGATCCACCCGTGGTACGCGCTCGATCGCTCTGCACCCGATAAAAGCGATCGAAGATGCGGTTTTGCTCGGATGAAGGAATTCCAATGCCAGTGTCTTGAATGTGAATCAGAGCTTCATCCGGGGTGCGATCGAGAATTGCCAAAACAGTTCCCCCTACAGGCGTGTAGTGAATCGCATTGGTAATCAGATTAGAAACCATACGATAAAGTTGGGCTGAGTCTCCCAAAATGACGGTTGGCGCTGGAGTCCGTAAGTCTAATTTCAATGTCACCGATGCGTTGACAGACATTCCTTCGAGTTCTTCTACCAAATCTGTGAGAACATCGCTCAGATTGCAAGGATTGAGTTGCAGAGACGGCCGTTGTTCCAGTCGGCAAATTAGAAGTAAATCTTTCACAAGCTGCGACAACCGCCCTATTTGTCGCTCCATAATGTCTAAATTCTGATGGATTTCCGGCAGTTCTTCAGCAAGTTTGGTTTCTTCTAACGCACTATACAGAACAGTCAGTGGCGTTCGCAACTCATGGGCAGCATCGGAGGTGAACTGCTGCATTTGACGATAAGATAGATCGATCGGGCGCATGGCAAGTCCAGCCAGCCACCAGCTTGCACCAGTCACTAAAAAAATGGCAAACGGGACTCCCAGCAGCAGCAGTAACCGCAGCAGATATAGATAGGCATCCCACTCTTGTAGCGATCGCCCAACCTGTACATAGCCCCAGGGGATATTTGACCGCGTTCTTAGGGGCATAGAGATTTGATAGAAGTTAGAATCGTCCTTAACACCAGATAATTGTTGCCAATATTCTGAAGCGACTAGAGAACCAGAAAATATTGGTTGTTGCCCGATGGTGGCAATCACTTGATTTGCGCGATCGACAAAACGAACGTAGTAGCCTTGCTGCTGAAAAACGCCTGCGATGTGTCGTCCAGAAGCATTCTCGATTGAGTTTGCTAAAGTCTGGCATACTTCGCCAGGGAAACATAAACCAGGCAACATCATAGTGACTTGAGAATTTAGCTTCCCAGGCTGCTCCAGCACTGGTTCAATAGTATCGTGTAGCGTTCCGGCTAATGATTCTAGCTTTTGGCGCAAAATATAGCGCTGCGTGTGTAGTACAGCCTGATATAACCCAAAACCACACAGACTCAATAGCAAGCCGATCGCCAACGCATACCAACCAGCCAATCGCCATTGAGTGCGGACAAATATAGGATTGCGCTTCAAAAATACACCTCTTAAAAAAGTCGCAAATTATCTTAAAAAGCATCTGCGTTTATCCGCGTTGCATCTGCCTGGAATCTGCGGCTGCATTCATCAAAGATTTATACAACTAAAGTCTAATAGAACTCTCCCATAATTATTGTGGAGCAGGCAAGATGCCTGCTCTTAACAGGCTTTTTAGGAGAAGTCATACCAATTTCATAAAGTAGCGCTAGATATTACCCCCCCCAACCCCCCCTTACTAAGGGGGGGCTAAGACTTCATCCATAGCATATCTTTAGAAAAATGGTATCAATTTAACCCACCAGCCGATAGCCAAATCCATGCACAGTTTCAATCATAGCTGCACAGCCACAGTCTGCCAGTTTTCGACGCAAGAGGCGAATTCTAGCAGAAACAACATTGCTGATGGGTTCAGCATCCATTTCCCAGAGTTGGGTAAGAAGCTGATCGCGGCTGAGAGTTTGATTGGGGTGTTTCATCATATATTCCAGCAACCGAAACTCGTTCGCAGTGAGTGGAATGGATTGACGTTGCCCTGAATTGTTCATGGTAGCGATACCAGAAATTGCGTAATCAAGCACCAGTCGCCCAACCTGGATCTGTTGGGGTTGGAAACAGGGCGATCGACGCTGAAGCGCACGCAGCCTTGCCAGCAGTTCTGTTTTAACAAAGGGCTTCACAAGATAATCATCCGCCCCTGCATCCAACCCCAGCACCAGATCCGACCTTTGATCTTTAGCAGTCAACATCAACACAGGTAAAGCACAACGCTTTTGACGCAACCGCTGACAGAGTTCGATGCCAGAAAGACCAGGTAGCAACCAGTCAAATATAGCAACCGAGTATTCTGTCCACTGCTGTTCCAAATAGTCCCAAGCGACTAAGCCATCCTGCACCCAGTCCACCAGATATTTCTCGCGACTGAGGGTTCGTTGCAGGAGTGCTCCTAAATCTGGTTCGTCTTCGACCAATAAGATTCGCATGGGATTGATACTAAAGGACTACAGCTTTCTCGTCAAAGAATTCTTTTGGTCTTGGCTTGAGAAGCTTGCCAAATCGAGCATACAACGCAGGCAGTACCAACAAGGTCAACACCGTTGAGGTAAACAAGCCACCCAGAACAACGATCGCCAGTGGCTGCAACAATTCTTTCCCAGCACCGCCTCCTAACACGAGGGGAACTACTCCCAAGGCCGAAGTCAGGGCAGTCATCAAAATTGCCAGCAACCGTTCCATCGCCCCATCCACAATAACTTTCGACATCGGCATTCCCTGAAGCAGCTTGACGTTGTAGTTATCCACCAATAACAAGCCATTGCGAGTTGCCACGCCGAAGAGTGTCACAAAACCAACCATTGAGGGAACTGAAAGGGTTCCTCCGGTGAGTAAGACTGCAATCACCCCGCCGACAAGTGCTAGCGGTAGATTGACCATAATCATCAGCATGGCGGGAACCGACTTGACTGTGAAATACATCAAAACTGCGATCGCAACTACCGCGAATAGTCCAACAATCACAAAGTTACGAGTTGATTCTTGTTGTGACTTGTACTGTCCGCCATACTCGATCGAATATCCTTGAGGGAGTTGCACAGCTTGACCGACGCGATCGCGAATATCACCGACAACCGAGCCAACATCACGACTGTCAACGTTAGCAGAAACCACAATCAGCCGTGAGACATTCTCTCGATTAATCGTATTCGGCCCTCTACCGTAGTCAATCTTGGCTAACTGCGAGAACGGCACTTGTTGTCCAGTCGGAGTAGTAACGGGCAGGGCGCGAATGGCATCTAAATTGTTCCGTGCCGATTTAGTTACCCAAACCATCAGATCCACTAACTGTTGTCCGTCCGACACTTGAGAGACAATGCGACCATTTAATGCTGTTTCAGCGAAATTTGACACCTGCGTTAGTGTCAGCCCGTACCGTGCTGCTGCATCGCGATCGAATTGAATCTGCACCTGACGAATTGGAATTTGAGGCTCTAGTTGCAAATCCACCAGTCCCTTGACATCTTTGATTGAGGTTTCAACCTGTTCTCCAATGCGCCGTAATTCCTGAAGATCGGGCCCGAAGACTTTAATCGCGATCGCACTTCGCACCCCAGATAAAACTTCATCCATGCGGTGAGAAATAAATCCCCCAATATTGGTAACAACGCCTGGAAACTGTCCCATGATTTGTCGCAATGCCTGAATTGTAGCAGGACGATTTTTCATCGCCGCCTCACTCAATTCCACATCTAAGTGCGCCAAGTTCACTGAAGCTGCATCGGGATCGCCCGGAACTCGCCCAGCGCGAAGTTGCACTGATTCAAATCGCGGATCTGCCTTGAGCGCATTTTGAATCGCCATTCCAATGCGGTTCGTAGATTCCAAGGAAGAACCGGGATAAAGCGCGATCGCATTCATCAAAGATTTTTCCTGAAATGTCGGTAAAAAATCCCGTCCGAGGGTAGGTACAACAACCATCGCCGCGACGCTAGCTGCGATCGCAACTCCCATAATTATCGTAGATTGTCGCATCGCAAACTCAAGCACAGGTCGGTACATTCGCTTTGATAACTCCGCGACAAAAGATTCGCTAGTATTCATTCGACTGTGGGGCAACAACACCGCACACAATGCAGGCGAAATCAGCATCGATTCCAAACTCGAAACAACGACCACAACCAAATACGCAATTCCCATCGGCGTGAAAATTCGCCCTTCCACCCCCGATAATGTAAAAATTGGCGAGAACACAATAATACCGATTAACATTGCGCCAATCAGGGACTCTCGAACTTCCTGACCGCCTTCAAAAATCACCTGCATCACAGGTTTGGGATTTTCAGACAGATGATTTTCTTGCAAACGGCGATAAGTATTCTCACAGTAAACAATGGCATCGTCAACCGCAGTACCAATGGCAACGGCAAGACCACCTAACACCATCGTATTGAGTTCTAAGCCAATCCAATTACAGATTAGCAGCGAGAATAGCAACGTTAAAAAGAAGTCTAAAAGACAGACAGTTAATGTTCGCCAATTCATCAGAAATGGAATCAGAATAATAGCGACAATCACACTGCCTTCAATCAATGCCGATCGCACATTATCCACAGACGCATTGATATAGGCATCTTGACGGAACGTCACCGTTGCTTTGACATCTTTGGGGAAACTAGCTTTTAATTCATCCATTGTTCGCATGATGGCGCGGGTTACAGTGGGACTATCCACCAACGGCTGTTTGTTCACCATCACCACGATCGCGCGTTTTCCATTCCAACTCGCATCGCCGCGCTGAAGAGCTGCCCCGATCTTCACCTCTGCCACATTTTGCAGTTGAATCGGTTTCCCGTCGCGAATTGCCACCACAGCCTTTTGCAGATCTTCAATATTCTGAATTTGTCCCTCTCCGCGCACCACCAATTCCAGATCCGGTGAAATCAGCAATCCGCCCGAAGTCTTTGCATTTGCTTCAGTTGCTGCCACTACCACATCTTGAAGTGATATCTTCAATGCTTTGAGCTTTTCGGGATTGGCGATCACTTGAAACTGACGAACATCGCCACCATAAACCAACACCTGAGACACGCCGGGAACAGCCATCAAGCGATTATTAATCACACCATCAACCAAACTGCGAACATCCATCAGCGAGGTTGTTTCTGATGTGAACGCATACTGAATTACCGTGCCGATCGGTGGTGATAACGGCGATATTTGAGGAGTTCCGACTCCTTCTGGCAGCTTATTCTGAGCTTCCTGAAGTCGTTCTGATACAAGTTCTCGTGCCGTTTGTGGATCTGTGCCCCACTTGAATACAATCCGCAGCACAGAAATCCCGACAGCAGAGGACGATCGCACTACTTGCACTCCAGGCGCACCATTCACAGCACTTTCTAAAGGCAGCGTCACCAGCGATTCGACGGCTTCCGGCGCAAGTCCTGGGGCTTCGGTTTGAACTTCGACTTGGGGGGGTGCAAAATTTGGCAATACATCCAGGGGCATCTGACTGACGCTATGGATGCTCCAAATTGTCAGCGCGATCGCACCGGCAATCACAAACCATCGCTGTGCGATCGCCCATTTTGGAATCAGGTTCAGCATAAAAAAATTTGGGTTAAGAATGAATAGCAAGCTCTAGGTATCTCCGAAGGCTCAGAGATACCGCGATCGAATAGCTCAGACTTCACTTATTAGAGTCTCTCGACTTATTCAAGCTCAAGAATGCAATGATACCCACAACGCCGAATCCAGCGGGAATTCCCACCCACAGTAGAGGAGAGATTCCATTCGCTTCTGTGGATTCTGATGTGGCGTTGGCTACTGTGCTAGAAGCTTCTGCGGATGCTGGTGTGGGGCTAGTCGTTGTGCTAGAAGCTGCTGTGGATGCTGGTGTGGGGCTAGTCGTTGTACCACCCCGCAATGCCTGTGAATACAACAATGTTGCACCTTGCGTCACCAGCATCGCACCCGGTGTTAGGTTGCCTTCTGTGACTTCTATTTTGTCTCCCTGACTTGTCCCCGTCTGAATCACAACAGGTTTGTAGCTGGTTCCCTCTTGTACATAAACCAGCTTTTGTCCATCTGCATCAACAACGCTGCTGTTCGGAACTGACAACTTGGTTGCATCGGCACTTGCAGTGAGCGCTTCTGTTTTAATGCCTAATGCTGTTGCTGTTTCCGCATTCACAGTCAGCGGTTGTGTTACTTTGCTACCGTCGCCCTTAAATTCATTGTCATGTCCAACGTGGGCGATCGTAGTAGATGCCGACAACATCAAACCAAGTAGTACCGCTGCTCCATAGCCAACCGCGCGAGAACCGTAAATCCGAGACTGATTAGCTGTCATCAAAAATTCTCTCTTCAATAATGAAATCTGCTTTGCTCGATATTCATCATTGCAAGGAGAAGTGAAAATTTGGTGAAAAGTTGTAATCTTGCTAATCTTCTATTCATTGGCGCATCGGTTGCCGATATCGTTGGGCTTACCCTGGTGATTTGAACTTCCGCATTTGTCGTTTGTGTCAGTCGCGGATGTGGTTGAGCGAAGTGATGACGATTGCGATCGCCTTTCTCTAGTTGGGGGCGATCGCTTAGCATTATTCCTCTTAAAGTCGCGATTAAAAGTTGATCGGCGGCAGAGGAATCATAGGTATGGATGGGACTGGAGGCCTAGTAGGCTCTAAGGATGAAGGTACAGACTGCACCCCACTACCCGCAAAATTAGCTCTTGTGATGCTGGAACCTTCAACATTATTCAATTGAGCGAATGATTCACCTGTACTTTTAACAGTAATCACTGCATTACCATCTGTACTTTGAATCGAGATAGCATCAAAATTTAAGCCTGTTGGTAGCTGGATTAAATCAATGCCATTCTCAAAGTCGGTGATGATATCTACACCCCCACCTGTTGACAGTGCAAATGTATCTCTTCCCAGTCCGCCAGTGAGTGTATCGTTATCCCTATCACCTGACAGGAAATCATCTCCAGCATCACCAAAAAGTTGATCTTTGCCTTTACCACCGAATAAACTATCGTTTCCGTCTCCGCCTCTGATGGTATCGGAATCTTGATCGCCTTTGACTAAATCGTTGCCAATCTCTCCATCTACAAAATCGCTATCTTTGCCACCGCTGAGAGTGTCGTTACCAGCACCGCCTGAAATGCTATCTAGACCCTCGTTTCCTAGAATCAGTTCACTATCAGCAGAACCTATGACTGTATCGTTACCACCGCGAACCCAAACACCGCCAGGAATATTTGTTAGTGCTCCAGGTGATAGGGTAATAGATTCTGAGGTATTATCGCCAATCAAGCGAAATAGACCATTATCATTGGTAAATCTTAATGCCATTGTTATTTGTTCTTAACAGTGAATTGGACTGAGTTTGAGTGATGAAATATTGAAGGCGATCGCACTTTTGGAAGAAAGGGCGATCGCGACCAAATAGTAAAATAAGCTTAACAATAGAAAAGTGAAAGTTAGGTTATGTTAAAGTGTAATCAACAAGACCGCTTTTGAACCATACTGCACGGGAATCAGTGCCATGTCTATTTCCAAACCTGAAAAGCAAGAGTCTTTAAAACCGATTAATCCCGCCGATATTCAAATGCGAGCGATCGCCTACAGTTTAGATACTTTAATTCCAGGGCTCTACATTTGGCTGGGTGCGCTCAAAATTCGGATTGGGGGTAGCGAACCCGAAGAAAGCTATCCGGGGACAATTCACAGTCCAATTGGCATTGCTTTAGTATTTCCTGGCTACCGCATCTACAGCACTTACCAAGGTAGTTATGACCCTACGGATAACTATTTATGGTAAAGCGGAGTTAGGATGGTACTAAGAGATGGTCAAATAATTAAACATGATCGATGACGAATTACGACAACAAATTTATGAAATAGCTAGTAAATTTAAGCTGTTTGAATGTAATACTTGCGCTTTAAGTATCCAAGAGTTTTTAATTCAAAGGGGCATTTCTGGAAAAAAAGTAAAAATTTACACTGGCAGTGCTAAGGGAAAATATGGTAATATTTACCATGATGACCTTGGACAGAATATTGCTACAAATGGAAAGCATGAAGGGATTGCAGTTCAAATAGATGGGGAGGAATTAATTTTTGATAATATCCATAATGAAGGAATTCCTAAACAAGAGTGGCTGGGAAAGTTTTATTGTTTAGCGCTCGATTTGGGCGGTGAATTTGAGATTGCGGAAATGGAATTTTAGCTAAAAGGAAATAAAAGGATGTTAGATTTGTATGATTTGCTAGGAAAAATTAAGAAAAGATCGTCTTTGTACTTAGGGAAGCAATCGCTTAGCCATCTCCATGTTTTCTTAGATGGCTATACTTTTGCTCGCCGTCAACTGGGCATCCCTCTCACAGAAGAAGAAAAAAAGTTTGAGGATTTTCAAGAATGGATAGAGATTCGATTTAACCAAGCAGATACTCAATCTTGGAGTCGGATTATTCTTTTTTATTCTGAGGATGAATCGGATGCACTGAAACGTTTCTTTGATTTGTTTGAAGAATTTGTGAGTTGTGAAAAGTTGCCAAAAGATGATGCAACAATAAATTACGAAATGCCGGATGAGTTGAGTGTTGTAGCTGGAAATATTTGAGTTTGATATTGATAGGGATGGGAAAGAGCGATCGCACTTTTGGAATGAAAGGGCGATCGCCCGCGTGAGATTTAGGATAGGATAGGGGCGAGATCGATTTTGAAAGCAAAGGGATCTCGCCAAGTTTACTGCTGTTTGATTTGCACTCTAAACAAGAATGGTTTTCACGTATTCGGTTACAGGTTTCAAATCGATATCGTCATTGGAAGCTAGGGTTTTAAATAGATGGCGCGGGATGCCGGCCGCCATCAAAGCTTCTAAATCGCGATCGAGCTTTAACCAGTCCCCATAAATACCGACAAACTGAGTTACACAAGCTAAAGATGAATCCTTGGGGTCATTCACGCCCGTGTATCTATACTCAATATCAAAACCTGCTTTTTCCCCGATTTCTTCAATATCCCAATCCACAATATCCATATCCGTCGGTTCAACAGCTAGGGCTATATGACCGGGCGGTATGGGGTCAAGAGGTTCGCAACACCAACCAAGAGAAGAGTTCCATAGACTCTTACCAACCGATTCTCGAATTTTCATGAGTTTCCCTCACTCAAAGTAGCAGCGAAACCAGGCTTTTCCTTCAGAGCGAAGGCATTTTTTACGTTTCAATGAAGAGTCTTTACATCAGAATATGCTAGAATTTTAGCATCGGCAGTTAGTAACGGACACGCGCAAATTCTCGCCGTTGCGACGATGATTTGATCTGCGGGATCGCGGTGAAAACCTGTTAGTTTAGTTGACTCGACAATGATGGGAATAGTGAGATCGAGTAGCTGCACTCCGGGATAAGCCAAAGCTTGTGTTAACCACTCATCAACTGTAACGGACAAAGTAAGTCTTCCCATTTCTACTAATTTAGAAACTTCCCAGCAAGAAATGATGCTGACTCCTAAACCTTGAGATTGATATTGTTGTATCCAGTCCCGATGTTTCTGAGTCAGTCGTGCGTTATCATCAACCCACCAAACCCATATATGAGTATCTAGTACAATCATTGTAACACTTCCCAATCTTCCAACCAAACCGCAGGTTCACAGGGGTCATCATAGCAAATGACTGTGCCTCGTAAAGGATATAGAAAAGCATTGTTCATGGTTTCATTAACTAAACTAAGATAGCTAATGAATTCTCGATATCCATCCAATTCTGCTTGTTCTTCGGAAGTTATACTTGATGCTTGTTGTTGAGCAGTTAAAGTTTTGATTCTCTCCTGGGTTTTGAGAGAAGCGCTAAATATTAAAAGTCCGTTGACTAACTCAATGCGGACAGAACCTTCGCTTGGCAAGCTGTTGGGTAAGTGAGGCAGCTTGAGGGGCAAATTAGCAATCATGGCATTAATTGACTGTATTTAATATGTTTTGATGTTGATTATTCAATTATACTAATTGCTGGGTGGCGTTTGACAAATATTCTACAGCAGAAATTCTTTGGATGGCGATCGCGCTTTTGGAATGAAAGGGCGATCGCCCGCGTGAGATTTAGGATGGGAGAGGGCCGATCGCACTTTTGGAAAATAAGGGCGAGATCACTTTTTGTTATTTGGGGGAGAGGATCGATCGCGATCAATTTTTACTCTCGAATGCGAATTCTGTAAACTTCTACCAGTAGTAATTTCCCTCGATAATGCTCCTCACTATCGTGCAATGATAAGTATTCTGTTAGCCTTGCCATCAACTGAGGAATAATTTCCGGGTGATTTCTCAGTTGAATAGAAATGATTCCCCGATATGAGCTTGGTGGATAAGTCACAATATCAGCGAAATCTCCATTGAGAGAAACAAGTATGGCATTTAATTCCTGAGCTTTAGCAATGACAATAATATCTGGAGATTCGATTGGGATGTAATCTCCCAATACAAAAACTTCATGCTCGGTATCGCGAAGGATTTGAATAATAGACTTAGGAACGCATTGGTCGATGAACAATCTTAAACTCATTAGGCAACTGTTTCAAAATCCGACAAATCGCGAGCATAATCAAGACAAGCATCTATCTGTTCTTTGACGAGATCGGGAAACTCATCCATAATTTGTTCGACGGTATTATTTGATGCTAAATAACCTAAAATGAGACTCACGGGAATTCTAGTTCCTTTGATTCTTGGTTTACCTCGCAGTACGTCGGGGGTACTAACGATATGTTCTCTCCAGTTTACAGGCATAAGTTGTACCTTCTCATCTGACAACTTATATTTTAACTTAGGGATGGCGATCGTCCTTGTTGTGATTTGGGGGAGAGGGGCGATCGTACTTGGGAAAAATCAGGCCGATCGCACTTTTGGAATGAAAGGGCGATCGCCCGCGTGAGATTTGGGATGGGAGACGGGCGCACTTTTGGAATGAAAGGGCGATCGCCCGCGTGAGAT
>JARCMA010000198.1 GCA_030248405.1 Microcoleus sp. MP8IB2.171 | reverse complement strand
CGTGGCGGCCCGGGGACTGGCGAGACTACACTGGGCTTTCACTTTTTGGCAGCAGGTGTGGCTCTGGGAGAAACGCCCCTGTTTATTACTTTAGGAGAAGGCTTTTCTTGCGATTGGTCAGACCCAGCAAAAGGTGGCAAATTCAAAGCTTGATAAGTAGGTAATACCAATTTTTTTAACGTTGGCAACGTATCTTCGATCCCCCCTAGCCCCCCTTAATAAGGGGGGGACAAGAGCGTTCTTGCGTCACCCCCTACTCCCATTAATCAGGAGGAACTGGAGTCTTCAAAGTCCCCCTTAATAAAGGGGAACTGGAGTCTTCAAAGTCCCCCTTAATAAGGCGGATTTAGGGGAATCGAGATACTCACTCTCAGCATAATTTATAGAAAAATTGACGCTTAAGTTGACACCAACGGGGTAAAATCCGCCCCTAAATATCCGCGAAAAAAGTTAACCGACTTGATGCAGGAGTAACAAAAGTGGCGATATTAGATGGTTTATTTAACGGCATTAGCATCGGCGCGGTTTTACTAATTGCAGCCCTGGGATTAGCGATTATTTTCGGGCTGATGGGCGTGATTAATATGGCTCATGGCGAGTTGATGATGCTGGGGGCTTATACAACTTTCGTCGTGCAAAATGTCTTCAAAGGTATCGGAGGATTTGCTTTTGAAACCTATATTTTATTTGCAATTCCCCTAGCTTTTTTAGTAGCTGCATTGGTAGGATTAATTCTCGAACGCGGAGTGATTCGCTATCTTTACGGGCGGCCACTAGAAACTCTGCTGGCAACTTGGGGCGTAAGTTTAATTTTGCAGCAGTTTGTCCGCAGCGTTAGTTGGGTTCTGGTAATTGGGATTGCGGTGTTTTGTTTGCTGTTTTTTGGCGGCTTGCGGGTGCTGAAATCTCGCCTGGATTTCGATCGCACTCGCAGCACATTTATCGCCATAATTTTACCTCTGTCTTTGGGTATTTCCTGGGCTGTCAGCGCACTTTTAAGCGAAACTTACAAACTGGCAGTAACTCAACCTTGGTTTGGCGCTCAAAACGTTGATGTGACTGCGCCTGCATGGCTGCGCGGTGGCATACCGCTGGGCAATTTTCAGTTGCCCTATGCCAGAATTTTTATTATTGCGCTGACAGGAGTTTGTTTGGCGGGAATTTACCTATTTTTGCAAAAGTCTGTGTGGGGATTGCGGATTAGATCCGTGACGCAAAATCGCAGCATGAGCGCTTGTTTGGGAATACCTACGGAGACAGTAGATGCGCTGACTTTTGCTTTGGGTTCTGGGTTGGCTGGTGTTGCTGGCTGCGCGATTAGTCTGATTGGTTCGGTAGGGTCAAATACCGGACAAAATTATATTGTTGATACCTTTATGGTTGTGGTTGTTGGCGGTGTCGGCAAGATTATGGGGAGTGTTGTTGCTGCAATGGCGATCGGCACTGCCAATTACCTGATCGGTTCTGGAACCTTAGCAATAATGTTCGCTCCTGTCAAGCCTTTAGCCGACTTTTTCACATTTTTCGCGACAACCAGCATGGCAAAAGTAATGGTATTCGCCTTAATTATGGCTTTTCTGCAAGTGAAGCCGGGAGGGATTTTCCCGCAAAAAGGGCGGACGGTAGAAAATTAATAATTACAACTGCGAGCGTAGTGAAAAATGCAGAAAACACATCAAAAACCCTGGCTAAAAGAAGCGGCAATTGTCAGCGCGATCGCCCTCACATTCATATTCCTCATCCCAGGAATACTCCCCGACGTTCGGCTCAATCAATTAGGGCGATTTTTAGCACTAGCAATTGCCGCCCTCGGTATAGACTTAATTTGGGGATACACAGGTTTGCTCAGTCTGGGACATGGCGTGTTTTTTGCGATCGGCGGCTACGCTTTCGCCATGCACCTAAAATTGCAAATTCCCCCAACCGCCAGCAGTCAATTGCCAGAATTTATGAACCTCTACGGCGTTACCGAACTGCCCTGGTTTTGGCAACCATTTTATTCATTTCCCTTCTCAGCATTAGCAGTAGTTCTCATCCCCGCCATCTTGGGCGCACTTTTAGGTTATTTAGTATTCCGCAATCGAATTCGAGGCGTTTACTTTTCAATTCTCACCCAAGCAGCAACCATTGTATTTTTCAACTTCTTTAACGGCCAGCAAAAACTCATTAACGGCACCAACGGACTCACCGACTTTAAAACCCTGTTCGGAGCTACAGTAAATGACCGAGATACTCAATATATTTTCTACATTCTCACCATACTATTTCTAGTAGCAACCTACGCCCTCTGCCGCTGGCTGACCAGCGGGCGTTTCGGCCGCCTGCTAGTAGCAATTCGCGACGACGAAGTGCGCCTGCGTTTCTCCGGCTACAATCCCACAGGATACAAAGTTTTAGTATTTGCAATATCCGCCGGTTTAGCCGGGATTGCAGGCGCATTATTCACCGTACAAACGGGAATTATTTCGCCAAAAGCGATGGATATAGCCTTTTCAATTGAAATGGTAATCTGGGTCGCAGTGGGAGGTCGCGCCACATTATCTGGAGCAATATTGGGAACACTGCTAGTCAACTTTGGTAAAAGTTTCTTGAGCGAACAATTTCCTGAAGTCTGGCTATTTTTCCAAGGCGCGCTATTCTTAATAGTAGTCACAGTCTTGCCAGACGGCTTAGTCGGATGGCTGCAAAATCAAGATTTTGAACACATCCGCCGCCTGTTCAAAAAACCAAAGTACGCATCTACTTACCCCAGCCTGGAACAAGACCCCGAAGTACAGCTCGAAAAAGAAGAACTTGAACATTGAATGCTCAAAAATGATATCCGGCATACTTCAATACGGTTTACTTAAGAGGGCGGGTTTTGCCTTGATACAGTCGATTATTTCATAAATTCTGAGCCCAAGCCGCCCCTCCCGCAATATGGTTGACTTAAGAAATTCGTCAAAAAGCCTTAAGTAAACCGTATTGCGGCATACTTGCGGATTTACAACTAAAGATTTTGTAGTAAAATCTCAGTTATTTAACATGAGCGGAAACATATGGCAGATATTATTGACTACAAAATCTACGGCGACGATTTGCAACTCATCGAAATTGAGCTAGACCCCAGAGAAGGCGTCAGGGCTGAAGTGGGAGCCATGACATACATGGAAGGCGACATCCAGATGCAAACAGCCACAGGTGGTGGCATATTTCAAGGTTTCAAACGGATGCTGACAGGGGAAAGTTTTTTTATTAGCACCTTTGTCAACAGCGGAAATCGCAAGGCCCGCGTCGCTTTTGCCGCCCCCTATCCTGGGAAAATAATTCCCCTCGATTTAGGTAAACTTGGCGGCAAATTTCTGTGTCAAAAAGACTCATTTCTCTGTGCGGCAAACGGGATTGACATTGATGTAGCTTTCACCAAGCGACTCGGTGCTGGTTTCTTTGGCGGAGAAGGCTTTATTCTGCAAAAATTGCAGGGTGACGGCCTCGCTTTTGTTCATGCGGGAGGAACAATAGTTGAGAAAAATTTGGGAGTTGGCGAAGTGTTGCGAGCGGACACTGGTTGTTTGGTCGCTTTTGCGCCGACTGTAGATTACGATATTCAGTTTGTGGGCGGCTTTAGAAATGCTCTATTTGGCGGCGAAGGCTTGTTTTTAGTCAAGCTAACTGGGCCTGGTAAAGTGTATTTGCAAAGTCTGCCACTCTCGAAGTTGGCTGAGCGGATTATGGCTGCAGTGCCAACTGCAATCCCGAGCAGTTCTAGCAGTTTTAGCTTAGAATAAACTGGCTGTAGGGTGCGTCAGTCGGAGTTGGAGTCGGCGGTTGAAACCGCGACTACACAAACGAAGTCCGCCTCCGCGGACTAAAGAATAAAGTGTGCATTGCGCACTGGCTAAATCTTGTAGGGTGCGCATTGCGCACCGAAAAAGTCAACCGATGATCTTCGACGGTGTTCAAAGTCAATCGGTGTGCAGTGTACTACAAACTACAAATAAAATTAAGGACAAATCCATGAGTGGAAAAGTATTAGAAATAGAAAATTTGACTGTTAGCTTTGATGGTTTTAAAGCTATCAATGGTTTGAATTTTAGTATGGATGCGGGCGAACTGCGAGTTATCATTGGCCCAAACGGTGCGGGGAAAACAACTTTTCTCGATTCGATTACTGGGAAGGTGCAGCCGACAGAAGGGCGTGTGTTATTTAAGGGAAAAAATTTGCGGAAGTTGTCGGAATATCAGATTGCCCGTCTGGGTATTGGCCGCAAGTTTCAAACACCGCGAGTTTACTTAAATTTAACGCCGCGGGAAAATTTAGAGCTATCTTGTAACCGCGATAAAAATGTATTTCCAACTCTGTTTAAGCGTTCTCCTATAGCGGAAAAGCGCACGGTTTCAGGTTTGCTAGAAACAATTGGTTTAGTTGCTAAGGCTGATGTTTCGGCTGGTTTGCTTTCTCACGGAGAAAAGCAGTGGTTGGAAATTGGGATGTTGGTGGCTCAATCTCCTGATTTGTTGTTGGTGGATGAACCTGTGGCGGGTTTGACTGATGAGGAAACGGCGCTGACTGGAGATTTGCTGATTTCGTTGGCCGAAAGTCATTCGGTGTTAGTGATAGAACATGATATGGAGTTTGTGCGGCAAATTGCTCAAAAGGTGACGGTGCTGCATCAGGGTTCTGTTTTGTGTGAGGGAACGATGGATGAGGTGCAAAATGACGATCGGGTAATTGAGGTATATTTAGGAAAACCGGAAGAGTAAGAAGTTCGGCAACGAGCAATGTACGGGATTTAACGGATGTAACGGATTACCAATTACCAATTACCAATTACCAATTACCAATTCAAATAATATGCTGCAAGTCTCTGATTTGAATGTTTATTACGGCGAAAGTCACATTTTGCGCGGTGTCGATTTAAGCGTCAATGCGGGGCAAATGGTTTGCTTGATAGGCCGCAATGGTGTGGGCAAAACTACGATGCTAAAAACGATTATGGGGTTGCTGCAACCGCGCAGCGGCACAATTAATTTTGGCGGACAATCTATTGCTTCTAAGTTGACTCACCAGCGGGCTAAAATGGGCATTGGTTATGTGCCTCAAGGGCGCGAAATTATCCCCCGTTTGACTGTGAAAGAAAATCTTTTGTTAGGTTTGGAAGCGAAACCAACTCTGACAAAAAATCCTGAAGTTCCTGATGAGATTTTTGAGTTATTTCCGGTTTTGAAGACTATGCTCGATCGCATGGGGGGCGATTTGAGCGGTGGACAGCAGCAGCAGTTAGCTATTGCTAGGGCTTTGATGGGTGAGCCGAAATTGCTGGTTTTGGATGAACCGACGGAGGGGATTCAACCGTCTATTATTTTGGATATAGAGGCTGCGGTGCGCCGCGTGGTTGCGACTAGGGGTATTTCGGTTTTGTTGGTGGAGCAGCATTTGCATTTTGTGCGGCAAGCTGACTGGTATTATGCTATGCAAAAAGGTGGGATTGTGGCTTCGGGAAGCACTGGCGAATTAAGCGATGACGTAGTTCAGAGGTTTCTGGCTGTTTGATGCAATGAGACTCGGCGGTTGAAACCGCGACTACACAAACGAAGTCCGCCTCCGCGGACTCAAGAATGAAGGGATATTCAAGCCGGATTTGATGTTATTGATTTTTTCGGCCGTCGGGCATTGTGGTGCCGCCCATGCTTGCTCGATCGATACTAGCGCCATCTATATTAGCATTGCGGAGGTTGGCATTTGACAGGTTGGCATCTCTGAGGTCGGCAAATCGCAAATCTGCGCCGTCTAAATTGGTTCCTGTCAAGTTGGCTTTTCTGAGGTTGGTGTTGCTGATTCTTGCTCCGATTAACTGGGCTCCGCTTAAGTCTGTGCCAGCCATATTGGTGTTGACAAAATCTGAGATCTCGAAGGTACTGCCACTGAGGTTGGCGTCTGAGAAATCTGCTCCTGTGACGATCGCATTTTTTAAGCGTATGTTAACTAATTTTATCGCTCGGAGGTCACACCGGACGCAGCTTTGGGTTAGCAACAGCGTTTCGACGTTGGCGTTAATTTGGTCAATTTGTTGCTGGGAGAATTTTTCGGCAAATTCTGGGGAGACGTAGCCGAGGTTTTTGGGATCGTCTGCTTTTGGTTGGGGTGTTGGTGGTTGAGTTGTTGGTGGTTGAGTTGTCGGTGGTTGGAGTGTTGGTGGTTGGGGTATTTGTGGTTGGAGGATTGGTGGTTGAGGTGTTTCTGGTTGGGGTGTTGGTGTTTGGGCGATCGCCCTTTGTTGCAGCCCTACCTTCGGATATTCTAGAGTAGCGGCAAACATTAGCAGGGCGATCGACAGTATTGTGAGTTTTTTCATAAATAAATAACAAAAGTGAAAAAATACCATTGATATTGTATGATACTCGGAAAAGCGAACGCCCTACATTGAGATAAATAAATCTCAACTTAAATCAAATACTTCGCAACCGTCAGGAGCGAATTTTTTTTTATCTTGCTGTTCAGCAGTCAGTATTTAACAGTCAATATTTAGCAATGAGCTATGAGAATTCTGTTAGTAGAAGATGACGAGCGCATTTCCCAAGCATTAGCAGAAGCACTCACAGACCAACATTATGCCGTCGATATAGCCACCGACGGCGAAGAAGGTTGGGACTTTGCAGAAGCCTGTACCTATGACCTAATTCTGCTAGACGTGATGCTGCCTAAATTAGATGGAATTAGCCTTTGCCAGCGCTTGCGCCGACAAGGATTAAAAACCCCAGTGCTAATGCTAACAGCCAGAGACACCAGTAATGATAAAGTCATGGGATTAGATGCCGGAGCCGATGATTATGTCGTCAAACCCTTCGATTTGCCAGAATTAGCAGCAAGAATTCGAGCCTTACTGCGGCGGGGAAGTACAACTTTATCACCAATATTAGAGTGGGAAAATCTGCGTTTAAACCCGAATACCTGCGATGTAACCTATCGTGAAAATTTGCTGCACATCACTCCCAAAGAGTACAGCTTACTAGAATTATTTCTGCGAACAGGCGGGCGCGTTTTAACACGAAGTGCTATCCTAGATCATGTATGGGCTTTTGAAGACTCACCGGGAGAAGAAACCGTCAAAGTTCACCTCCGGGGTTTGCGACAAAAACTGAAAGCAGCAGGCGCACCCGCTAATTTTATAGAGACTATTTATGGCATGGGTTATCGGCTCAACCAAAACCTCTAATCCCCAATTCCAAGCTTTGGGATGGCGTTTATTGCTATCTTACTTAACAGTTATGATAGCTATTTTAGGGACTTCTGCTGTTGCTGTTTATGAATTATTTGCCAGCACTCTATATCAAGAATTAGACCAGCGATTAGATATTTTAGCCCGGTCTGCTTCTCACAGTTTAGTTGTGACAGAAAAGCAGTCTCTTCCACAATTTCCAGAAGAAAAAGGCGATCGCACCAACAGAGAAGAGCGAGACGACAATGATGATTTGTCTATTGAACTCGATAGCCAAAAAGTCACCGGTCAGTTAGACAAAGATGGAGACTTAGACATTCCCTGGCAAAATCTGCGGGAAGCGGATCAATCTGTAGAATGGTTTAATGAAACAGGTGCAATGTTAGGAAATGCTGGCAAGGCTTTACCTCCTGTACCTCTGAAATTGGGTTTTCAAACCATACAAAACGGGCAGATTCG
>JARCMA010000197.1 GCA_030248405.1 Microcoleus sp. MP8IB2.171 | reverse complement strand
GCTAGATACTCTTCGGGGTGATCTTTCCAGATTTGGGCCGTGAGGGCGGACATGAAGCCGATGTCCTCTGTGACGATCCGCAGGGGCCAGGGGTCGCCTGTACTGAAAGCGTCCATGCTGCCGGTTTTCATGTTGGCTACGGTTTGGGCTGACGGTACTGTTAGCAACTCGGCTTCTGTGTCGGGATCGATGCCGTTAGCTGCTAGCCAGTAGCGAATCCAAAAATCTTGGTTGGCTTTGGGGAAGGTGTAGGCTGCTTTGAAGGGCGTGCCTGCTGCTTTGAGGCCTTTCATGTAGTCTTGGGCCGCTTGGTTTAGTTTGAGCCCGATGCCTTTGCCTTTGTGTTTTCCGGCGATCGCAATTCCATTTCCCTGAGTGTTCAACTGGGCTAGAACATACATCGGAATTTTGACGCTACCTTTAGTAATCAGACCTTCACTAATTTGATAAGGCATGGGCATTTGCCACTGGCCTCCATCAATGCCGCCGCCGGCAGATCCGATTTCTAAGTTGTCTCTAGCCGAACCCCAGTTGGCTTGTTTGGCAACCGCGACTTCGGTCATACCATACTTGGCAAAAAAACCTTTTTCTTTGGCAATAATTAAAGCTGCTGCTTCGACGATCGGGATATATCCCAGGGTAACTTTTGTAGTTTCGATGCCCTCTACTCTTTTCTCGTTGGCAACAGCAACTGCTGATGTTGCCACTGGGGATGCCACGCTACCGGGAGTAGCGCCACCGCCGGCACCTGCCGTACTACCTGGTTCTGGGGGAGTACAAGCTTTGAGGAGTATTGTACTGACGGCAGATGCACCCGCAGTAACGATAAATTTACGCCGGGAAAATTGCTCTGAAAACTTTGTCATAGCCTAGCCTTGCTCCTATTCATAAATCTTCTGTAACGACATCACTGAAGTTTATCAAAGCGCTTTTTTGCTGTTTGCTTCATGCCTATTAGCAAACTATTTTGAGCGCACGGAAAGCAGGAGGGGTCGAAAGATTTATGGCTAGCATAAGTCTTTCAAATATCCCTGCTGGTTTGACTCTTTTGATTAACTTGATATTGCGATCGGCCAAGTTGTGTTAACTCGCCAACAGCGAGCTCCACGTTTTCTTGGCTTAATCATTCAGTTTACCGTACTCTTGCTGTAATTGTAAAACAAATATTAAATTTAACTCATAAGTAAATCTTTTAGGAGTGCGCTATCGATAACGAACCGTTGGGAAGGGCGATCGGGTTTGCTTATCAAAACAGGTTCAAACCAAGACTGGCTGGGTAAAGCTTGTAGCGAATGGCGATCGGGGGCAATTAAAATCGATTGTCAATAAGCTCTAAATATCTGAGCGATCGCACATTTACTTTGTTAATATATGTCTACTTTTTTTAAGGTGGCGGTTAATTGTAGTTTAGGATACAGACAAAATTTTGGTCTCATGAGTGATATCAATTCCGGTTGCACCGGAATGATAGAGGAGACGGCAGTGCCGTGTCCCTACCGTGATTAATTGTAGGGAAACGGCACTGCCGTCTCCTGATTGTGGGTAATCTAACCAGTAGACAGTTAGCATTCAATGCAAGCCATTAAAAAATTCTCGAACCGCAGCGGGCTGATTATCTGGCTGAACGAAGCTAGCCAGTAAAACCAAATCGAGTTCCGGGAAAAATTCGCTGTTCTCACATTGTTGATATATGCCACTATCTAATCTATAAATCGAGAATTGCCCATCTTGCCAAAACCAAACTTCAGACACATTTAAACCTAAATAAACCTGTAATTTATCGATGCCACCGCTAGTAACAATGACTTCGATCGCAAAATCTGGAATATCCTTTAATTCTCCCACACAATAGCACTCATCGGGTTCTAATCCCCTGGCTTCTGCTTCGCTGCGATAGGTGGTAGAACCGCAACCATGTAGATCCAAATCTTTAGCAAGAGCATAGGTTTCCAAAAGGCGACCGATGGTTGTTTTTTCGCGTTTGTGTCTGGGAGATAGGGTCATAACTTCAAGGAGTCCTTGGCAATAGGTGAGGCGCAGTCCCGGTACCTCTTCGAGAACAGAATCAATGGTAAGATAGTCCTGCCAACTGATTCCTCGTAGAATCAGGCGTTGTTCGGTTTCAGTATCGAGTTTTTCGAGAAGATTTGTGTTCATAGTTGAGCGGCGTTCTATGTTGATAATATTATAGACTAAATATATGTAGGTTGGGTTGAGGGCCCGAAACCCAACTCTTTATTTAAAATCAGGTGTTGGGTTTCGCTATCGCTCTACCTAACCTACTTTATCTATTTGAGAAACGCTATATAAAACATAAAAACCCGGTTTCTTCAAGAAACCGGGTTTCTAAACACCCGAAATTACTAATCGGTGGCAGTACCTACAAGTTCGATTAGTTGGGCGGGTCAAACCGATTTACCGACAGAGCAACACCGATCATCGGTAGGGCTACACCGAAGCAAATCAGCCACTGATCTAAGTTCATTGGAGCCGTCTCAAATATGCGATTGACAAACGGAGAATTAGCAAAGATGATCTGCAAAATCACCGCCAGGAAAATTCCCACACCGAGGGCGGGAGCGCCGCTAACTTCTTCCTTAGAACCGCTAAACTTAGCAATCAAAGAAGGCAACAACTGGCTGAGACTCAACAGGTAAAAAATTCTCCCCATTACCAAAGCTTGAATCGCCATTGTCCGGGCCAGCGGCAAAGTTCCCCAATCCGATTGGCGCACCCATTCAAACATTCCGAAAATCAGAGTCCAGTTGTAAAGAGAAATAGCGATGATCCGCTTGATCCGATTTCCGGTCAGAAAAGGTTCGTTAACCGATCGCGGTTGTTGTTTCATCACTCCGGGAGACTTGGGCTCGAAAGCGAGCGGCACAGTCATGGTGATCGAGTTGAGCATATTCAACCAGAGGATTTGCAGCGACAAAATCGGCAATTCTCGACCTAGGAGCGTGCTGAGCAAAATTGTCATCGATTCTCCGCCGTTGACTGGGAGAATGAAGCTGATTGCTTTGAGCAGATTTTTGTAAACCGATCGCCCTTCTTCCACGGCACATTCGATCGACGCAAAGTTATCATCAGTAAGAATCATGTCGGCTGCTTCCTTAGAAACCTCCGTACCGCTACCCATCGCAATCCCGATATCCGCTTGTTTGAGGGCGGGCGCGTCGTTAACGCCGTCTCCCGTCATCGCCACAATTTCGCCTTGAAGCTGCAAAGCTTCTACGAGGCGGAGTTTTTGTTCTGGGGCGACGCGGGCAAAAACTGAGCCGGCTTCTACAGCTTCGCCGAGGGCGTTTTTGTCCATGGCGGCGAGTTGGGCGCCGGTGTAGGCTACAAGTTCTCTGTTATGTTTAGTTTTGCGGAATCCCATGCGACGGGCGATCGCCCTGGCGGTAGCGATGTGATCGCCGGTAATCATTTTAACTTGGATGCCGGCGGTTTGACAGGCTTGGACGGCGGCGATCGCAGAGGCCCGCGGCGGGTCGATCATACCTTGCAGTCCTAGGAAAACTAAGCCTGACTCCAAATCCGAGTGATCGACGGAATTTTGGCTTTGGGGTACTGGCTTTTTCGCTAAAGCCAAGACGCGCAAGCCTTGCTTTGCCATTTCATCGACTTGATGGTGAATTTGTTCGCGATCGACTTGTACCGGATTTCCGTGAGTGTCGAGACTGGAACCGCAGCGACTCAAAACTGATTCTACGGAACCTTTGACGTACAAAATTTTGCCAGTGGGAGTTTGGTGCAAAGTTGCCATGTATTGAAACTGAGATTCAAAGGGAATTGAATCCAGTCGCGGCATTGATTTGGACAAAGTTTGCTGGCTCAATTCTGCTTTTTTGCCAACAGTAATCAACGCTCCTTCTGTCGGATCTCCAACGACAATCCAATCCTCATCTTTAAATTCCAAGTGAGAGTCATTGCAAATCATTCCGGCTTGCAAACATTCTTGCAAAGTTGGAGCTTGACTGACAGTAATTGGCAGTTGGTTGAGCTGAATTTCACCTTCAGGGCTGTATCCCGTACCCGTAACGAAGTAGGATGCGCCGCCAGAATAGATTTCTTGCACCGTCATTTGGTTTTCCGTCAAAGTTCCGGTTTTGTCGGAACAGATGACTGTGGCGCCGCCTAGGGTTTCAACTGCGGGGAGTTTGCGGACGATCGCATTTTTGGCAGCCATCCGCGAAACCCCGACGGCGAGGGTGACGGTGATCACGGCGGGAAGTCCTTCGGGAATTGCGCCGACAATCAGGGCGACGGCGGGTTCGACTGCTTCTTTAAAGGCTGAAACTCCGGCTGGAACTGGTCGCCCTAAACGCACTGCAAAGGTCAAGGTTGCCATTCCCAACACGAATAGCAGCCAGTTTTGACTGAATTGGTCGAATTTGCGGGTGAGGGGCGTGGTGAGGTCGATGTGGCGATCTAATAGTTGGGAGATTTTGCCGGTTTCGGTGTTGTTGGCGATCGCAATTACGATGCCGCTACCTTGGCCGAAGGTAACAAAACTGCCGGCATAGGCCATGTTATCCCGTTCTGCTAGTGGCGTTTCTTCTGGCAGAATCAAGTCTCCAGACTGTCCTAATTCTTTTTCGACAGCAACAGATTCCCCGGTGAGTCCCGATTCGTCAATTTGCAAGTCGCGCACTTTAACTAATCGCAAATCTGCCGGTACTTTGTCGCCGGAAGTCAAGGTTACTAAGTCGCCGACTACGAGTTCTTGTGAGGGAATTTTTAATTTTTTGCCACCCCGAATGATTGTGGCTTCGGTGGTGACAGCTTGGGCTAGGGCTTCAATTTTTTTCTCGGCTCCAGCTTCTTGGATGAAACTAATAGTAGCGTTGGTGGTTGTTACGCCCCAAATTACGCTAGCGTTTAGCCATTCTCCGATCAGTGCTTTGATTAAACCTGCACTCAGCAAGATGATGAGCAAAGGTTGGTTAAATTGCAGGATAAATTTTAACCATGCTGGTTTCCCTGCTTTGACTGTGAGTTCGTTGGGCCCGAATTTCTGTTGGCGAGTGGCTGCTTCTGTCGGATCGAGTCCGTTTTCCAGATTGGTTGCTACTGTACTTGCAACTTTGGATCTTTCTAAGTAGTGCCAATATTGCTCTGCTACGTCTACATCGTTGGCGGCTTTTGCTGGCATGATTTTTCCTGATTTTTTGCTGTCTGGTGAGCTTTTATCGCTGCTTAATCGGCGTGCTTAATACAATGCCTCGCTCGTTGGAGCGTGAATATATTGAGCGACCTAATTGTTTGTTGATTACTTTAACGGGCTGTGACTTAGATCCATTTTACAACGGATGTGGCAGTTTTTGGCAAGAGATTTGGGGGATTTTTCCCGGCGCTAAATCTTGTTTGGGACTTGGTTGCTAAATTGGGGAAAGTTGCTCGAATCCCTTGACATTTTGCAACTTTTAGATTTGGTTGAAAAAAGGGACGACACTGAAGTCACAGATACACGGATTCATTATTGAGCAGGAGTCAGGACTTATCGATCGCCCTGGCTTTCGCGATGCCATTGCCTGCGATCGTTTTGACTTGGATGCCGGAGGTTTGACACGCTTGGAGGGCTGCCAGATCAATTCATGGCTCAATGCTATCAATTGCTAGTCTGCTAGCCCAAAAAACAGAGCAACCTTTAGACAATTGAATTGAGATTTTGGGCTGCCTCGTTCAATTGTTGAGTGCCTACTTTGGTTTGAGTAATACCACTAGCGGTTTCTTTTGCTGCTAGGTTGAGGCTGTTCATCGCATCCACTACTTGTTTAATAGCAACTGCTTGTTGTTGAGCAGTTAGAGAAATTTGTTGATTGTTCAATACCACATTGTTAACAGCATTTGCTACTTCCGAGAAAGCTGCTGCCGTTTCTTGACTGATTTTGATTCCTTGTTCTACTGTTTTAGTACCTTCCTTTGTCACCGTTACGGTGGAATTTATCGCATTCTTGATATCATCGACTAGGCGGTTAATTTTCTCGGCTGATTTCTTACTTTTATCTGCTAGTTTGCGGATTTCTGTGGCTATGACAGTAAAACCTTTGGCGTTTTCGCCCGCCCGGACTGCTTCTACTGAGGCATTCAGTGCCAGCATATTTGTTTGATTGGCTAAATCTGTGACAGCACTAGAAATATTGCCAATCTGATGGGTTTGTTCGCTCAATTGCAGAATTTGTGCCGCGATCGCCCCGACATTTTCTTTCAATATTATCATCGATTCCAGTGTTTGCTCCACTGCTAGGGTTCCCCTTTCAGTGATCTTTAAAGCTTGCCGTGCAGATTCAGCACCAGCTTGGGCTTGCTGGGCTGATTGTTGGGAAGCAGCGCCCAACTCATCCATTGTGATGGTAGTTTGATTTACAGAGCTAGATTGCTGTGCGGCTGTACGTTCCTGCTGTTCAACTGTGGCCGCAATCTCTGTGGAAGAACTGGCGATCGTATTTGCTACCTGATTGATTGGTCGGATAATTTTATCAGAAATAAATAATACAATAAATGAACCCAATACTACAGCAACAACCGTACCTCCTATAGAAAAAATTGCCGATAATTGCTCCGACTGTTTTGCTAATTTTGTTCGTTCAACCAGTAGAGCATCTTCTACCTTAAGCATTTCTGCCAGGTTAGCCCTGATTTCATCCATCAATATCTTGCCTTTCTTTGAAATCACCAAGGCTCTTACTTGTTGTTCTTTTCCAGCTCTTTTCAGGGATATAGTTTCCGCTAATTCATCTAGTTTTTGCTGAGCCAATTTTTCAAGTTGCTCCATTTTTTTAACTTGTTCGGGGTTATCTTTTATTAACTCTTTTGTCTCATTAGCTGTTTTATAAAAGGCGATTGTCCCATTTTTGTAAGGATCTAAAAATTCCTCCTTACCAGTGAATATAAACCCCCGCTGTCCTGTTTCAGCATCCACTAAATCTTTTTCTAGGGCTTGCAAATTTGTCTTGACTACATAAGTGTGCGTTTGCCACTCAATAGCTTCGGCTAAATTATCCATACTCAATTTAGTTGCAAATCCGATGCTAATCATTAACAAAAAAATGGAGCCGAAGCCCAACGGGACTACTTTACTAAGCCGAATAATATTTTTTTGCGACATTTGGCTTTTTACTCCTTGATTCGTTATTGACTTTGGTGGGGTAAGTTGCAGCATCAATAATTTCCTGCTGTTTTTCACCCAAGTAGTTATTTAATCCCTAATAGTAATTTATAATTAATGCCCGTTTTTTCGTGGGAAAAACTTCCAGCGCTTTTTTTGCTTTCCTTGCTTTACTAACTCAACCATTGACTCAGACTCATCAACAAAAATCTGACCAAACTTAATGTCGAGCAAGCGATGCAGGTCAAGCCTTTAGAATTAAGGGTTGTTTTGCCTGCTTCGATTTTGGATAAATCCTGTTTATTCGATTGTAGCGGGAAATTGATCAACAAAAGCCAAACATCGTCAACATCTCTCCCCACTCTTCCTCTCTCCCACTATTGATTGGGTTTCAAGTCGATCGCGATCGCGTGTTACAACCTAGTTAAGCAACAAAATTTTGAGTTCATGGAAATAGTAGTGACGCTGGTGCTGGGTTCGGTGCTGTTTGTCTGGGGAATGCGCTTCGGGCGAGTGTTAGTTCGCTCTGGAGTGACGGCTAACGATCTGTTTAAGGGCAGAAATGCGATCGCCCTGCTGTTTTTAGGTTTTTACTTTGGCTTGCTGCTGCTGGCGTTAAATCTGCCGCAAATGCCTGCTTTGCCGATCGAGTGGCGCGTGCACGGGATGCGAGTTACTTGGACTTTGCTACGAGTGATGTTGATGGGAGTCTGCGGTATTGGGTTTAGTATAAGTTGGTTGACGGCGCGATCGCAAGTAATCGCAGTAATTTTAATTTGCTTGTTGGGATTGGGAGGATTTACAGGCGCTGAAAACTATTTTATGGCGCCAATTTACGCTGATTTAATAGATAATTTGCAGCCAAACGGTGTATTTCGGCAAACATCTAACAGCAGTTGCGCCCCCGCCGCCCTAGCAACAGTGTTAAGGCGTTGGGGAATGGATGCGACGGAATCGAGTGTAGCGCGTTTTGCCGGCACGAGTCGCTTGGGAACTTCCATGCCACAGTTAATTATAGCAGCAAGAGCTTTGGGCGTAAATGCGATCGAACTAGCGCCAACTTGGGAGCAAATTCAGCAAATTAATCGTCCCGGAGTGCTAGCATTTTGGCTGTTTGACGGCCCTCGGAAGCTACCCCATGCGGTCGCTTTGCTGGGAATGAATGACAGTGTAGCTGCCATTGGAGACCCAGCACGGGGCAGGATTTTCTATTTAGATAGGGCAACTTTTGCCCAGGTTTGGCGCGATCAATACGTGCCGATTTTTCGGTCTGCGGATATCTTGTTAAGCAATCAGCAAGCTATTGACTATTTGAGTAAATTAGGATATAATTCTGGTAATTTGCAAGCAGATATTGAGCGATTTCAAACAGATAAAAAATTGCCAATCAGCGGCAAATTAGATAGGATAACTGAATTAATGTTGAGTGGCCCTTTTTTAGAAGGCGTGCCGAAATTGGATGGGAAATAGTTACTAAAACACATCCAGATATGCAGGTTCGTAGTGAGGGAGCATCTCAGTTTTGCAAAAAGCATTTTTTTATTATAGTGCGAGCTTAAGAGCTCGCGAGTTGTACAATACGCGAGCTCTTAAGCTCGCACTATAAATGCGAAACTGAGATGCTCCCCGTAGTTAGGACTTCAGTCCTCTTAAATCTTTGAGGACTGAAGTCCGAACCATCGAACATTTTTGGGGATTAAAATCAGCCGTCTCATGATTCGGGCTCGTTTAAAGACTGGCGCAAAGCTACAATGACATCCTCGGCTGACTGCTGTCGAAATTTGCCTGCACGAAAATCATCCAAGGTTTTTTTTGCATCCGCAGCTATTTCTGCACGACGATTTTCACGGTGACGATTTTGGAGGATTTTAATCAACATTTCCTGCTGTTCGTAGGTTGAGTTTAAAGCATTTTCTAGCACTTGATCAAGGGTATTCATAGAGTTAAGCGATTACTTCCGAGTTCAAAGCAGCTTGCTAAGTTAATTAAATTATGTTGCTAAGTTATCTCTATTGTACCTCATCTACTTTCTGCATCGTGATTTTCTTTCGCGGTGATGCTGCTGAGTTGTTAAGCTTGCATATCTGAAAGGCTCGACAAAAGGCGATCGAAACACACCATTTCAGATGTTCCTGAAGTATTAATAACAATTCTATTTCTAGACCAAGGTTGAAATTCGCGATTTTCTACATCTTGCCACGTTGGGAGTATTAACCCTGGAATACTCGAAGAACGGGTTTCAATACGATTGCGATGTTCAGACCCGTCAGAGCAAATAGTCTCGATATTGACATACCTTGAATCAGATTCCAATGCTACTTTCTCCCATTGGCTTCTCGTTAATTCAATTGGATTACATGAATCGGCAACAACGCTAATGCCTAATCGCAGGTTATCAGTAGCAATCCTATATGCGAGACAATATCCTTCACTTTGTACATCGATTGCACATAAATCCCTCATTGCTTGCTCAATGGTGTCTATCCGCACATAAACAGCGGAAATTTGTTTTGCAAGTGCTTGCGAGAGTGTCGTTTTTCCAGTTCCAGGTAATCCAGAAAAGATATAAAGAGTTGGCATATTGTGGCACTCACCAAGAAGCTAACAAAGAAATACCTGGAAAACTATCAATGGGCTGAGTAGATTGAACCACATTCATCCCCGCCGCTGCGAATCTTAGAAAAGCCGCATCTGCGGGTTCCGTAAAATCAACAACACCCGGAACAACCACCGGCGAAGTGCAATCTTCCAACAAATAAACTTTATTTGCCAAATTCGGATCTCTCGCCAAAATTTCCGTTAACAAATCATCAATTGTCCAAGCAACGCAGTGACTTTTGGCTTGTCCGGCAATAATTACTGCATCAAAATCGAGTAATTTATCAATAAACTTAGCATTCTTTTCCGCAATCGGATTGCCGTCGAATCCATCTAAAACTTCTGGCCGCAAAACCGAATAGTTTTCGGTCAGTGGATTCCCACCTTTGATTTCAAAAAGTGCTTGGCTGTTGCGGGCCATAGTATGAAAAAATACAGCTTCTTCCACCGCAGAAACCAGCGCGTGTCCGATGCCGCCCAGCATTGAGTGATAGGGCCAAATTGTCAGGGGATATTTCCCATCGTCGCTGAGTTTTTTGACGTAGTGGCAAGCCTGTTTTTCCAGTGCTGAAAAATTGCCGCCGCTGATGCTGTGGGCGACGGCTGGATTGACTTTCCAAATGCCTTTTTGGACATCTTCGAGTGTAATAGAAGTGGCGGCTGGTAGGGGGTGTTCGCCTGCTTGGTTGATCCAAAAGATTGGATGAAAAATTTGCATGGCGGTGTGGGTATCCATTGTGGGCGCAATGGTTGTAATTGCATTTAAATTGCGATAGATGAATTCGCATAGCCGCAGGTTGTCATCAACTGCACCGCTACCGAAACGCCCGCCAACAAATAGTTCAAATTCTGGCAAACAAAAGGTATTTTGGGCATCGATTATCAGTAAACAAATGCGGTTTTTGTCGCTGGATGCTGGCTGGATGCTGTGCTGCTTTGCCCACTCTTTCGCTTGGGCGGCACGTTCTGGGTAGGGGACTCGCCAGACTTCGCCTAATTTTTTGGGGTCAAAATGTTCGGGGATTGGAAGTTGGGCTTTTGGTGTCATGACGATCGCTTGTAGGGTAGTTTACAGCAATAATTTAAGTTTGGAGTATAATGCTGATAAATATTTGCGGGTGAATCATGGCAAAAGAACGAATCCAAGATTATGCTAGGGTAAAATTTAAACGCATAGTGTTGTTTTTTTTGATCGCACTTTTGCTTGCTCTCTTGATTGTAGCAACTAGATCTGCCTACGTTCAAGATGTTTTGAGAACTCTGTTAATGCGGATTGAGGATTTAGGGTGGTGGGGGCCAGTGGCTTTTGTAGCTACTTACAACTTGGCTACTGTGCTGTTTGTACCGGGTTCGGTACTGACGCTGGGAGGCGGGGCGATTTTTGGTTTGTGGTGGGGTTCAGTTTACGTCTTTGCGGCGTCCACTTTAGGTGCTGTATTTGCTTTTGCGATCGGGCGCTATTTGTGCCGCGATCGCGTGGTAAAATATATGGAATCTCACCCCAAGTTTAAAGCTCTCGATCGCGCTGTTTCCCAACAAGGATTAAAAATAGTTTTTTTGACTCGTCTTTGTCCTTTATTTCCTTTCAATTTATTGAATTACGCTCTGGGAATTACTCAGGTTTCTTTGAAAGATTACGTGCTGGGTTCCTTTGGCATGATACCGGGTACAATTATGTACGTTTACTCCGGTTCTTTGGTGGGAGAGGTTGCTGCGATAGGCACGGAAACTCTGTATGCAAGTCCTCAAGATTCCGCCGTAAAATGGTTGATTAATATTATCAGTTTTCTTGCTACTGTCGCTGTTACTGTCTTTATCACTCGCATAGCCAGCAAAGCTTTGGAAGAAAGTATTTAATTAGGAGAATTTGTGAATGCCGCAGTCAAAAGTCGATCGCGTAACTGTCCCCCCGATGGACGAACACAACCAGAAATTAGTCTCCTATTTGCATCCGCCCGATTGGGTAAATCCGCAGCCGGCTAGTTCTTATAATTTAGTAGTAATTGGCGCGGGACCCGCTGGAT
>JARCMA010000196.1 GCA_030248405.1 Microcoleus sp. MP8IB2.171 | reverse complement strand
TGGGATCATACCCTGAAAATCTGGGACACCGAGACATGTTCAGAACTGAAAACTCTCACGGGTCATAGTAACTCGCTAAATGCAGTGGTGATCGCACCAGACGGAAAAACCGCGATTTCGGCTTCATGGGATGAAACCCTGAAAATCTGGGACACCGAGACAGGTTCAGAACTGAAAACTCTCACGGGTCATAGTGACGATGTAAATGCAGTGGCGATCGCACCCGACGGCAAAACCGCGATTTCCGCTTCCGATGATAAAACCCTGAAAATTTGGGATTTACTCACAGGTAAAGAGGTTGCTAGTTTCATCGGTGAATATGCGTTTAACGGCTGTGCTTTTGCGCCTGATAAAGTGACAGTTGTAGCGGGCGATCGATCTGGCCGGGTGCATTTCCTGCGTTTGGAAGGAATGGGGGATTTGGGTGATGCTGCTGGGCTAAATAATCCCGTTTCTTTGTTTTACAGTGGTTTGGAGCTGGCAAAACAAGGACAATATGAAGCCGCCCTAGCAAAATTAACTGAAGTTACAGAAATGAGGCCGGATGCGCTGATTGTTTGGTGGGAACAAGGTAAGGTTTTGTATGAGTTGGAGCGCTATGCAGAAGCTGTTGCGAGTCTCGATCTAGCAAGAGACATAGCAGGGAACGACCGCGATTTTTGGTTTTGCCGAGGCTTTGCACAAATGAAGTGTGGCAGTGAAGAAGCAGCGCGCGAAAGCTGGAATATTGCCATTAATATTCAGCCCGCTGACTTCGAGTTTTGGTTTAAAAAAGCCGAAGCGCTATTAGAGTTAAAACGCTACGATCAAGTTATTTTTTGTCTCGATTTAGTGATTAAAATTGAACCAAATCAAGCCTGTTTATGGTTGTTACGCGGTGTCATTTTGCAAACAAACGGACGCGCAGAGGAGGCAATATCTAGCTACGATCGCGCTTTAGAATTGCAGCCTGATGATGCTGGTATCTTGAATGTTCGAGCTCATTATTTACTAACATTAGGTCGTTATGACGAGGCAATGGCTAATTTGGATCAAGTTTTAGAAATCGATCCAAATTGTACAGGTGTTTATTATAATAAAGCTTGCTATTTTGCCTTGCAGAATCGGGTTGAGTTAGCGCTGGAAAATTTGCAGCGCGCGATTGAATTGGCACCGGAAACATATCGAGAGTTGGCAAAAACTGATAGCAATTTTGATGGGATTCGCGGCGATGTGCGGTTTCAGGAGTTGCTTTGGGATTAGAGCTTTTCAGGGCTTACAGACTCCGACAAAGAAACCGGGTTTTTGCCCGAATCTGTGGGTTGTAGGGAAGTATTTCGGAAAAAACCCGGTTTCTGGGGCACCGCGATCGGGTTTTTTGTGGATTTGGGCGATCTGGTTTTATTGTTAAGAAATAGTATTTGGATCGATCGGCACAATTCCTTCATTGGCGTAGCGAGTAAAATCCTTAACATTTAGCGTCAAAATGTGTGCTGCACCGTTTGCTTTCATAATAGCCACAAGACGAGCATCATGCACCTGAACTCCCGAAACTCTGTAGGTAACAACTAACCTGCGCCATTCGGAGTAAATTAAATGCGAGTCGGGAAACAAAGGAAAAAGACGCTCGATCCGGCGTAACTTGAGCTCGGCATCAGCAGGAGTCAACCCAAAGCCATTTTTCTCGATCGGGCGAGTAACAACGTTCCAAAACTCAACGCAGTTTTGTGAGGCTACTTGCAGTTTATATCCATCCTGTCGCAATTTTTTTACAGCATTACGGATTACAGGATATAAAGGATGAGAGCGATCGGAAAACCGCAGCAGAATATTCGTATCTACAAGGCATAACATTGCTAAGGATGCTCCTCATAGATACCTTCACGACTTATGGCAAAATCTGATAGCACTGGCACATTATTTCCCAGACTTTTAATAAAATCATCAGCCAATTCATCTAAAAGTATCTCAAAATCGCGATCGCTAATTTCTGCATCAGAATCACTTACCTTTGATGACTGACCAGGCGCTGACTGCCAAGTTAGGAAATCAACAAAATTAAGGACAACTTCTAGCTGCGGTTTACCTAAATAACGCAGCTTACCTACAATGCTTTCAATTACAGCTTCCATACATTTATAGTTGAGCTTTAATTGCGATTTGTTTCAGATAATTATAGCAGAAATATCCAATTTTGTCAAATTTCCCTTTCCCTACAATGAATTGGATGGTGGTTATGCGATCGGGCGATTCGACATTTTACGGTAGGGACACGGCACTGCCGTCTCCTCGAATGCAACGTTTGGGATGGTTATGTGCGATCGACTTTTGGGGATTTGGGCGATGGCTTACGCCCCGCTACGCTACGACTTTTGGGGATTTGGGCGATCGCCTTTTGGGGATTTGGGCGATCGCGCGATCGCAAAACAGTGTAGAATAAGGATAAATTGAAAACAACCATGAAAGTTATTGAAATTACCGAAGCGATCGATCCGCTTGCAGAATATGCAAACAGTCAAGAGCCAATTATGTTGACTCGCAACGGACAAATCATAGCAGCATTAATGCCATTTACCGGCAATCCAGAAACAGACCAACTTCCTTCTAACTTCCAAGAAGCGATCGAGCAACTATCCTTATCCGAAGAAAGTGCGACAGGCCATTCCCGCCAACAAACAGAATTAGCAACAACATTTCACCAGTTAGTCGAACAATGGAAAGCCGAAACTCGCGGCATTTCATCCACCGAACAACTGTCATTGCACCCAGCCTATCAGCAAATTATTGGCATGGGCCCCAATGTGATTCCCTTATTGTTACGAGAATTAGAAAACAATTCTGGTCGCTGGTTTTGGGCTCTCAAAGCAATTAGTCGTGAAGAACCAGTAACGCCAGAACAGCGGGGAAAGACGAAAGAAATGATTGCAGCTTGGTTGAATTGGGGCAGAGAAAAAGGTTACAAATGGTAGGAGATGAAGCCTGGATTGCTAGAGTTAAAGTTTGGATAGAACGAGATTTTCCTAACTTATCAAATACAGGTTATGAAATCACTAGCCCCGATACAATCGATTATAATTGTATTGCTTGGGCAGCAGAAGATAACGAGAGATGGTGGTGGCCTGATTCACAAAATATTGATTATTGGCCTGCGGGAGTACCGCGCGAAGTGACGCTCAATGCTTTCATCCAAGCTTATCAAACTATAGGTTATCAAGTTTGCGATCGCCATAATTTAGAGCCGGGATTTCAAAAGATAGCCATCTACGCTGATTCTGCGGCGAAACCGACACACGCAGCCAGACAGCTACCTAATGGGAAATGGACGAGCAAACTCGGCCAAGATGAAGATATTCAACATGAAACTCTCGAAGGGCTAGTCGGTGAGTTTTATGGGAATGTTGCTTGTATTATGCGGAAAGCTATTGATTTTAATTAAAATGATTATAGTATAAAATTAACTCTTCAACCCACTCTCGGCGGGTTTTGCCTGTGTAGACGCGGTTAAAACCGCCGTCTATTCTATATCGAAAAAACCCCGGTTTCTGAACACCCGTGAAAAGTTCCATAAATTAATGATAGATAAGATCGATCGACCTTACGCCACAGTCATACTCGCGATCAGTGCCGATGGTAAAATTGCCGATGCAGTGCGATCGCCCGCGAGATTCGGTTCGGCCAACGACAAAGCTCACCTCGAACAACAAGTCGCAGCAAATGACGCAGTTTTGTTCGGCAACGGCACTTTACAAGCCTATGGAACGACGATGCGAGTGATTTCCCCCGATTTGCTCAAACAGCGGGAACTCGCAGGGAAGCCCCCACAACCCGTGCAAATTGTGTGTTCGCGATCGCACCAATTTGACCCGAATTTGCGCTTTTTCCAGCAACCGGTGCCTCGATGGC
>JARCMA010000195.1 GCA_030248405.1 Microcoleus sp. MP8IB2.171 | reverse complement strand
TTACCTGGCCTTCTTCGTTTTCAGATTCCAGGTAAGCGCCGTATTTACCGATGCAGACTTTTGCCGTGATATTCTCCAATATCACAGTTCGGGCAACTTTCGCGTCGATCTGACTTTCCTGTTCTTTGACTTGGGTTGCGAGTCCCATTTCCCCTGTATAAAACTTTTGCAAATACGGCAGCCATTTCGCCTCGCCGGTGGCAATTTCATCGAGGGTTTGTTCCATGCGGGAAGTAAAACCCGTGTCTACTAAGTCGGGGAAATGCGTTTCTAATAAAGTCGTGACGGCGAAAGCAGTAAAGGTCGGAATTAGGGCGTTTGCTATTAATTTCGCATATCCCCGATCGACAATTGTACCGATAATACTCGCGTATGTACTCGGACGGCCAACCCCCTCGCTTTCCAGCATCTTCACCAGCGAAGCCTCCGTATAGCGGGCGGGAGGTTGAGTTTCGTGTCCCACAGCCTGCAAATCCTTACAATTAGGTTTATCCCCCACCTTCAGCGCCGGCAAAATCACCTCTTGGTCTTCCAGCGCCGCATTCGGATCGTCGGAACCTTCCACGTAAGCGCGCAAAAAGCCCGGAAAATCAATGCGTTTCCCGCTGGAACGGAAACCGGCATCTTCTACCTGAGTTAATACCGTGACGTGAGTTTGGCGCGAATCCGCCATTTGCGAAGCGACAGACCACTGCCAAATCAAATCGTAGAGGCGGGAATCAATCCCACCCCCTCCCGTTTGCTGCGGAGTCCGAAAAGTGCTGCCGGCGGGGCGGATAGCTTCGTGGGCTTCCTGCGCGCCTTTGCTTTTCGTCGTGTATTTGCGCGGTTGGGGGCTGAGGTATTCGCTACCGTACAGTTCTTGCACGCAACTGCGCGCCGCTGTAATCGCCTGTTCGGATAAATGCACCGAATCCGTCCGCATATAGGTGATAAAACCGCGTTCGTACAAACTTTGGGCAATTCGCATAGTTTCCCGCGCACCCAGCCTCAGCTTGCGGTTAGCCTCCTGCTGCAAAGTCGAGGTCGTAAACGGCGGCGAGGGTTTGCGGGTGACTGGCCGTTCTTCGAGATTGCTAACAGTCCAGGGTTTGTTTTGAATGCGCGAGAGTAAAGCCCTGGCTTGGTCTTCGTTGAGCAAAAGTACGAGGCGGCCTGCGATAATTTGTCCGGTATTTTCATCAAAATCGCTACCATTGGCAACTTTCACATTCCCGACTGTCACCAGTTTGGCATCGAAGGAAATCTTGCCCTTTTCCAAAAGGGCTTTTAAATCCCAGTAACTACCTTGGCGAAAAGCGCGGCGTTCCCGTTCCCGGCGTACCAACAGGCGTACAGCAACTGACTGGACTCGCCCTGCGGACAAACCCCAGGCGATTTTCTTCCACAGTAGCGGAGATAGTGTGTAGCCGACGAGTCGATCGAGAATTCGGCGAGTTTCTTGGGCTTGTACCACTCGATTGTCGATATCGCGGCAGTGAGTCAAAGCGTCGCGGATGGCTTCGCGGGTGATTTCGTGAAATACCATCCGCTTGATGGGAACTTTGGGTTTGAGGATTTGCAGCAAATGCCAGGAAATGCTTTCGCCTTCCCGGTCTTCGTCAGTGGCTAGAATCAGTTCTGTGGCGTCTTTGAGGGCGTCTTTGAGTTCTTTAACAATTTTCTTTTTATCTTTCGGGATGACGTAGAGGGGTTCAAAGTCTGCCTCCACGTTTACGCCCAGTTGCGCCCATTTTTCTCCTTTAACGGCTTCTGGTATTTCTTCGGCGGAGGATGGTAGGTCGCGGACATGGCCCATAGATGCCTCTACACGGTAGGTGGAGGGCAGGAAGTTGCGAATGGTACGGGCTTTTGTCGGAGATTCGACGATGACTAAGGTTGACATGGCATCTTTTAAATATGGATGGCGGCGCAGTTAGAGTGTCTAATTTACAGAGTGTAGGTCGGATGTCAAGGCTTATGGGAACTTTGGGCGATTATTTTCAAGCTACCTTAATTTTTAAGTTACTGCCGATCGGGTTGCAGGTGACAAGCTGATGGGATTTTACTGTTGTCGGCGCAGAGGCTGGGAACCCTTGTCTCTGGAAGATGCAACGGATGTCACCTGACTTTAGCAGAATTGTTGGTAACTGGATGTTGAGACTGCTGGATGCGGGCGGATGGTTCCTCAATTTTAGATTTTAAGTTTTAGATACTTCGGCTTCGCTCAGTACAAGTTTTAGATTGGGATAGATTTGATGGTTTCTCTGCAAAAAGACTCATGAGTTACGCACAAAGATCAAAGAAACCGGGTTTTTTACCTAATCTGCGGGTTATAGCGAATAATTTTCGTAAAAAACCCGGTTTCTGGCCACCCGTGCGTCCAGGACTGACTATAAATTCGATCGACCATTCCACCAATTCTCGATCGCATTTACACAAGCACTCGATCGCGATCGCCAGCTAACATCAGATATTATGGGAGTAATTCTTGATCCCATTTTGGGAGCGCGCTATTATAAACACTATCCAATATTGCGTCAATCTTTGATACAAAAACCGCAGATTTCAGGCAGATGCAACACTGATAAACGCAGATGTATTTAAAGATGAGAAAGCGAATGAATGCCAGAGGTATAAAGTAGATGCGGAAACGATCTAAAGAAGAGGTTGATGTATGGAATTGCACCCGATTAAAACAGAAACAGATTATCAGGAAGCCCTGCGAGAAATCGAATCACTGTTTGATGCAGCCCCCAAGGCCCAGGAATGCGATCGATTAGATATCCTCAGTACCTTAGTGGAAGCCTATGAGAAGGCACACTTCTTCATTGAAATACCCGATCCAATCGCAGCAATTCAATATTATATGGATACCCGTGGATGGTCTCGTCATGATTTGGATGTATGTCTTGGCAGTCGAGATTGCGTGTCTGAGGTGCTATCTCGCAAACGTTCCCTAACCTTGGAGATGATTCGGAAGTTGAATCAAGAACTGGGGGTTCCGGCTGAAATTTTGATCCAGCCATATCAGTCGCTACAAACGTCTGCCTAATACCATTTTTCAACACTTTCCATAATGCGATGTTGGAATTGTTGTGGATTTGCGATCGAGAAGAGGCGCAATCTGAGCCAATTCGTCGGACTCGTCTTTGGGAGCGATCGGCTTCTCGGCATAATGGCGCTTGTCCCTTTGGCATCTGTTTGCGTCCAGCAAAAGGTTCTGAAGATACAGTTGCATTTTCTAGTTGGGCATATCATCCACCTTATAAGAAGAAATACGGAAAGCGGAAAACGAGCTAGACTTTAGTCCTGAGATGTAAGCGATGCGGGGACTTCAGTCCCATTGAATCTTTCTTAAATCTATTTTAGAGCAAGTCAAACGAGATATTCACCGAATGTTGGCAGAAAAATCTATTGAGGATGATGTATAGTTTCCATTCCTCAATAATATAGAAATCAGTCTCCAAGAGATGGATATTGGGAGCATCTCAGTTTTGCAAAAAGCATTTTTTTTATGATAGTGCGAGCTGTCGCGAGCTCGCGTATTGTACTCGCGAGCTCGCGACAGCTCGCACTATAATGCAAAACTGAGATGCTCCCGGGATATTGTTTGTACTGACGCGGTTTCAAGCGCCGAATCGGGCCAACTCCCGCCACATCCCCGGCAACAAACACCCGCAAAACTGGGATCGCGAAGCTGCAATCGGTTACAATCCAGTTTGGTAAAGAATTTTTACGAATTCGCTGCCCATTACAGCCTTTGCGGCTTGTACTACCCAACCAGCCTGAAAATATGGATTTTGCTACTCTTGCTGCCCAGCTAAATGCTGGAACTATCTTGCCAGAGGGAATTGTGATCATCACCCTCTTGGTGGTTCTCGTCGGCGATTTAATCGTGGGCCGCAGTTCCTCTAGTTGGACTCCCTACGTTGCCGTTGCGGGTTTGCTAGCCGCCGTTGGTGCTTTGTGTTTGCAGTGGGATAACGTTGATACCATCTCGTTTCTGGGCGGTTTTAACAGCGATGCCTTGAGTTTGGTGTTTCGCGGAATTATCGCTTTGACGACTGCTGTCACTATTTTGATATCCGTCCGCTATATACTGCAAACGGGTACTGCTTTAGCGGAATTTATCTGCATTTTGCTCAGCGCTACTTTGGGGGCAATGTTCCTTTCCGGCGCTAATGAATTGGTGATGATTTTTATTTCGTTGGAAACTCTGAGTATCTCGTCTTATTTGCTGACGGGTTACACAAAACGCGATCCGCGTTCCAATGAAGCTGCTTTGAAATATTTGTTAATTGGTGCGTCTTCTTCGGCGGTGTTTCTCTACGGTTTGTCGCTGCTGTACGGGTTGTCGGGTGGCCAAACTACGCTAAGCGCGATCGCGGCTAACCTGTCTACTGTGAATGAAGGTCAATCTCTCGGTTTGGTGATTGCTTTGGTTTTTGCGATCGCCGGAATCGCCTTCAAAATCTCCGCAGTTCCCTTCCACCAATGGACTCCCGACGTTTACGAAGGTTCACCAACACCAGTTGTCGCCTTCCTTTCAGTCGGTTCCAAAGCCGCCGGTTTTGCCCTAGCCATCCGGTTGTTAACAAGTGCATTCCCCGCACTTATCGAACAGTGGCACTTCGTATTCACAGCCTTAGCCATACTCAGCATGGTGTTAGGTAATGTAGTTGCTCTCGCCCAGACTAGCATGAAGCGGCTTTTGGCTTATTCGTCGATCGCCCAAGCCGGTTTTGTAATGATTGGTTTGATTGCAGGAACCGAAGCCGGTTACTCCAGCATGATATTTTATATGTTGGTTTACCTGTTTATGAACCTAGGCGCATTCGCCTGCATCATCCTGTTCTCCCTGCGGACTGGAACCGACCAAATCAGCGAATACTCAGGTTTGTACCAAAAAGACCCGCTGCTAACTTTAGCATTAAGTATTTGCCTGCTTTCTCTCGGCGGAATTCCCCCCCTAGCAGGATTCTTCGGCAAAATCTATCTGTTCTGGGCCGGTTGGCAAGCTGGACTTTACGGCTTAGTTATCCTGGGATTAGTTACCAGCGTAATTTCGATTTACTACTACATCCGCGTCGTCAAAATGATGGTAGTAAAAGAACCTCAAGAGATGTCGGATGCGGTGAAAAACTATCCCGAAGTTCGCTGGAACCTTCAGGGAATGCGACCTTTGCAAGTCAGCGTCGTACTAACTTTAGTAGCGACAACATTGGCTGGAATTTTGTCTAATCCTTTGTTTAACTTAGCAAACGATTCTGTCACAAAAACTCCCATGTTGCAATCTGCAATTAGTCAGGTTGTACCGACTTATGCTGTGAAAGTTGAATCAAATCTATTGTCTCGCAACGATTGATTTTAGTGGGATTTGAAAGATTGGAAAGCGCCTAATTGTCAAAGATTAGGCGCTTTTTTATATCTCAAAAATTGTCGTAGATGCAGACGGCGGTTGAAACCGCGACTATACAAACAAAACCCGCCTCCGCGGGTTAAAAACCGATCAGTTAAAATTACGTTATTTTCTCCAATCTGCATTTTCTTCAGTCCGCGGAGGCGGACTTCGTTTTTGTAGGCGCGGTTTCAACCGCCGTCTGCATCTGAACCGTATTGGATTGTGATATACTATTAGTTATGATTTTTAACCGCAGATTGAAGCAGATTAACACAGATTAACGCGGATAAAATATAGTGGAGATATAAAAATGTTAGTAAAAACCAAGTCAAAGTTTTATACTCCCGATGAGTACCGGGAGTTAGAGGAAACTGCTGAGTTTAGAAATGAATACCGCGATGGAGAAATTGTACAAATGAGTGGTGGTAGTATTAATCACAGCCAGATAATCGGTAATATTTATGCGTTCTTAAAATCTGCTTTGTGGGGGAAGAATGCCAGACCATTTATGAGCGATTTGCGGTTGTGGATTCCTCGGTATAGACGCGGGACTTATCCAGATGTGATGGTAGTTGAAGGAGAATTAGTTTGCACAGAGGGACGGAAAGATGAAATACTCAATCCTGCGCTGATTGTGGAAGTGCTTTCTAAGTATAGCGAGGATGTTAATAGAGAAGATAAGTTTCGGTTTTATCGATCGATTCCTCAATTCCGGGAATATCTATTAGTCAGCCCATACGAAATTTTAGTCCAACAGTATATTAAAACTGAATCTAATGAATGGTTGTTTCGAGAATATGAGGGAGAATCAGCAACAGTTTCCTTCGATTCAGTGGAAGTAGAAATGTCAATGACTGATATTTATGAGCTGGTTGTATTTGAGATGTTGCAACCTTGTAAAGTACCTATTTAGGAACAGGCAAGATGCCTGTTCCACAAAAAGTAAATTTTCTTGTGGAACAGGCATCTTGCCTGTTATAGAAAGCACATAAAATTATTATAGAGGTAAACGATGAATGTAATCTGGCTACTGTTAAAAGCTTCTTGGGTAAATGTTTCCATCGCCATACTCACAGGCTTAATCAGCGGCGGTTGCAGCGCTATGTTAATTTCCTTAATTAACCGTGCAATTAGCGACAATTCCAATGGTAATTTAGTCTGGTATTTTGCGGGATTAGCAATCTTGGCTCTTTTGAGTGGCTTTGTCTCCCAATTTTTGTTAATTTATCTCTCTCAAGAAGCGGTTTATAATCTGCGTCTGAGTTTGAGCCGTGGCATTTTGTCTACTCCTTTGCGGAATTTGGAAGAGTTGGGCGCTAACCGCTTGCTGGCAACTCTGACTGATGATGTGGGAACGCTTTCTAATACTATATTTTTGATTCCTTTTCTCTGTGTTGATATCGCCGTTGTTGTCGGCTGCTTAACTTATTTAAGCACCATTTCTGGTACGGTTTTTGTTGTTGTATTTGGCTTTCTGGTGCTGATGATTGGCACGGTGCAGTTGTTGCTCAGCAAAATGCGGAAATTCTTCGATTTAGCCAGAGAAGAACAAGATATATTATTTAAGCATTTTCGCAGTATTACTGATGGAATTAAGGAACTTAAACTGCATTCCTTGCGCCGCCAAGAGTTTTTTACGGAACAATTGCAGGTGAGTGCTGATGCTTCCCGTGATTATAACGTGACTGCTTTAAATACTGGTGCAGTTGCGATTGGAGTGGGTCAGTTGCTATTTTTTATGCTGATGGGTTTGCTGCTGTTTGCTTTGCCGAAATTTGTGCCAGTTTCTACACCTGTTTTGTCAGCTTACATTCTGACAAGTACCTATTTAATGTCTCCGTTTCAGAATATTTTGCAAAGGTTGCCGGCAATTTTTCGTGCTAATACTTCTGTGGAAAAGATAGAGAGAATGGGATTGGCTTTGGCGAGTCAAGCTGAGATGAATTCAACGGTTAAACCGTTTCAAACTGCTGAGTGGGAGACACTGGAGTTAAATCGAGTAATTCACAGCTATCCAGGAGAAAAAGAAGACAGCAATTTTAGTTTGGGCGAGCTTAATTTGAAGTTTCATCCGGGTCAATTGGTGTTTATAATTGGCGGTAACGGCAGCGGGAAGTCTACTTTAGCTAAGTTAATCACTGGTTTGTACATTCCTGAATCGGGAGAAATTCTCCTAGATGGCCAGCCAGTTACTGAGGAAAATCGAGAGTGGTACAGGCAGCATTTTTCTGCGATTTTTTCAGATTTCTATCTGTTTGAAAGGCTTTTGGGCCTGACTAATCACGATTTGGACAAGCAGGCGGCTGAATATTTGCGCGAGTTTCATTTGGATAACAAAGTTGAGGTGAAAGATGGAGTTTTGTCAACTACGGCTTTGTCTCAGGGACAGCGTAAGCGACTGGCTTTGCTGACTGCGTATTTGGAAGATAGACCGATTTATTTGTTTGATGAATGGGCTTCTGATCAAGATCCGTTTTTCCGGGATATTTTTTACAAGCAGTTGCTACCGGAGTTGAAGCGGCGGGGAAAAACGGTGTTTGTGATCAGTCACGACGATCGCTATTTTGATATTGCCGATCGCGCAATTAAACTAGATTACGGTAAAGTAGAGTATGACCGATAAAATTGATAACTACCGAATTGTCGAAACTTTAAATGACAGCCAGATTTCTGACTTGATGGATTTGTACAAAAACGAGTTTTGGTGCGACAAGCGGAGGCGGGAGGATGTGGTGAAAATGCTGGCGGCGACTGATGTTATCATTGGTTTTGTCGATGAGAGCGATCGGCTAATTGCTTTTAGCCGCGTCATTACCGATTTCGTATACAGAGCCATGATTTTTGATGTCATTATCAAGCCGACACACAGAAAGATGGGACTGGGTGCGAAGTTGATGGATGCAGTTTTAAATCATCCAGAATTGCAAGCTGTCGAGAACTTTGCTCTTAATTGTTTGCCGAACATGATGCCGTTTTACGAGCGTTGGGGTTTCACAGATGATGTGGGCGAGATGAAGTTTATGCGGCGGCGAACAACAGGCTGAACTCAGCCCCTTGAAAGCCCCAATTTTTCTCGAATTACATCTTCTTTGAAACCTACTAAAACAGCCGTTCCATCTTTAACGAACAGAGGACGTTTCAGCAGCATCGCATCCTTAGTAAAAGCCTCCACCCACTGTTCGCTCGTCCAATTTTTCTTGTCGTCGCCCAAAGCGCGGTAAGATTGACCGGAAGTATTTCGCATTGGTTGAAAACCTAAAGCAGCTACCCAGTTTTGAATTGTTTCGCGAGTCGGTGGCTGTTCTTTGGTGTTAATGAACTCGTAATTAACATCGCTATCTTTGAGCCACTGGAAAGCTTTTTTGCAGGTTCCGCAGTTGGGTATTCCGTAAACTTGAATTGACATAATAATGACTGTTGACTGTTGACTGTTGACTGTTGACTGTTGGCTGCTGACTGTTGGCTAATAACAACTGACAACTAACAACTGACAACTGACTAATGACTACTGACTAATGACTACTGACTAATCTAGCTTGTTGAACCCATTTTTGCACGCGATCGACTGAAGGAGTCAAGTCATTGCGCTGCATTGTCGCTACGTGCAGCCTTAAAACTTGTTGGTGTAATCTCTCCACGGGCATTTGAGCCAATTGAGCCGGAGAAGCAACGCCGGCGTGAAGTAACAGCCCGCAATACTGACAGCCTACACTCGGAATTCGAGCCAAATTTGCCATCGCTACCCATTTATTAACATATTGAATGTTAATCTGTAATTGATGGGCTAGCAACATTTTCGCCGCCGGTGTTTTCGTCATGCGAATTAGTTGTCCGGTTGTGGTGATGCTGCACTCTTCCAGTTGAGATTGGTTTTCCTTGCTCAATCCCGGTAAGTGTGCGATCGGCCAGTCGCGTACTTGCGCTGAAGTTTGAGGAGCTTTGTGAGAAATTTTCATGTTTTTTCAGTGAACTTTACTTATACTTTAAAGTCTAAAATATCAAACAGTCAATAGAGGCGATCGCTCATGTCACCCAATCAACAAAAACCAGACCAAGGAATTTGACTAATTGCGGGTGTTGTGACATTTCTGCTAATTGCCTGCGGAGTAGCACTTTCAGCCTGTTTTTCCTACCTGTGGCTCAGGCTTACTGCTTAACCAAATCATCCCGGCGATGACGACAAAGACTATAAAAAAGACAGCCTATAAATGCTAGCAAAAAAGAAGTTACCGATGACAATTTTCGCAAAAATGGCTGCCAAGTTTGCCCTCAGAATTTTAGTGCTTTAATGCTGAGAATGCAAAAACTTGTGGCTGACTGCCAACCCAACTCAAAATTATAGGTTTTTACCCATGACAATTACACAAGGTTATGATTTGTTAACTAATACTCTACACCAACGGCGGCAAAAACTGGCTAGTTTAATTAATTTTCCGGTAATTTTATGGTCGGGGCGCAGCATTCCTCGCAATTATCCGGCACTTACTTATCCCTTTCGTGCCAGTAGTCACTTTCTATATTTTGCTGGTTTGCCCTTAGAAAATGCTGCCATTCGCTTAGAATCGGGCAAATTAGAATTGTTCTTAGATGACGCACCTGCTAGCAGCACTCTTTGGCACGGAGAAATGCCGAAAAGAGCAGAAATTGCCGAACTAATTGGGGCTGATGCTGCTTTTCCAATGGCCGAATTGAAAGCGCGAGCGACAAATGCAGCAACGATCGCCCTTCAGAATTCTTGGACTCAGTTGCAACAGTCTCAAATTCTAGATCGCCCTTTAGCACCGCCCAAATCGCCAACAGGTATCGACCTAGAATTAACTCAGGCGATCGTATCTCTGCGCCTGAGCCACGATGCAGCCAGTTTGGTCGAATTGCGTCAAGCTGCGGCTGTCACCGTAGAAGCTCACAAAGCGGGGATGGCGGCAACTGGAAATGCTCAAATTGAAGCAGGGGTGCGCGCTGCAATGGAAAGTGTCATCATCTCCAAAAATATGACCTATGCCTATCCTAGTATCGTGACTGTGCATGGAGAAGTGCTGCACAGCGAACATTATCACAATTCCCTACAAACCGGAGATTTGCTGTTAGCAGATGTTGGTGCAGAAACATCAATGGGATGGGCGGCTGATGTGACTCGCACTTGGCCGGTTTCTGGCAAGTTTTCTCGGACTCAAAGAGAGATTTATGATGTCGTTTTGGCGGCGCACGATGCTTGTATCGAGAAAATTAGTCCGGGCGTTGAATACCAAGACATTCACCTGTTAGCTGCTAGAATTATGGCGGAAGGATTGGTTGATTTGGGTATCTTGCGGGGCAATGTTGAAGATTTGGTAGAAATGGATGCTCATGCGCTGTTTTTTGTTCACGGTATCGGACATTTAATCGGTTTGGATGTCCACGATATGGAAGATTTAGGAGATTTGGCTGGCTATGAAGAAGGAAGAACGAGAAGCAGTCGCTTTGGCTTGGGATTTTTGCGGCTGAATCGAGTTTTGCGATCGGGAATGCTGGTATCGATCGAACCTGGTTTTTATCAAGTTCCGGCAATTTTGAATAACTCGGAAAATCGCGCCAAATATAAAGAGTTTGTAAAGTGGAACGAGTTGGAAAAATTCGCAGATGTGCGAGGAATACGCATAGAAGATGATATACTTGTCAACGAAGAGGGTAGAGAAGTATTAACAGGGAAATTGCCAACAAAAGCTCCGGAGATTGAGGAGTTAGTTGCGGTAAATACGTAAGTAGACCCGATGTCGATCGCACATACGCAGTTACATCAGGGGTGAAAAAAAATAAATAAAGATGAATAAAGGTTGGCAAACAAGTCTTTTGATATTAGTTAAAAAACTGATCTCGCAAGTCAGAAAATTCGCAGCAATAATACTTCCACGCATTGTTCGTAAACCTATATCCTCGCGGCCTCCGATGCAAGCTGCACCTTTGCCCCGCAACGAAGAAGAGAGGCTAGAAGCACTTCACCGCTACAACATTCTCGACACAGAAGCCGAAGCAGCTTTTGATGATCTAACAGCTTTAGCATCCTATATTTGTGGCACTCCGATTGCTTTAGTAAGCTTAATAGATTCTAACCGACAGTGGTTTAAATCCAAAGTTGGTCTGGAAGCGCCCGAAACTCCGAGAGAGTCAGCTTTTTGCGCCCACGCTATTTTAAATCCCAACGAATTGCTAGTTGTACCCAATGCTCTAGATGACGATCGCTTTGCCGGGAATCCGCTAGTAACTTCCGATCCAAATATTCGGTTTTATGCTGGAGCGCCGCTAGTAACTCCTGACGGTTATCCGATCGGCACTTTGTGCGCGATAGATACAGTTCCTCGTAATCTCACCCCACAACAGCTAGAAGCGCTGCGGACTTTAGGAAGGCAAATTATTAGCCAAATGGAGTTGCGAATAAATCTGACTAAATTAAAGCGCGCACAGAGCAGGCAAAAACAAGTAGAAGAAAAACTCCGTTCTACAGACGAGCAAATTGTCAATTTTTTAGAAGGAATGAGCGATGCTTTTTTTGCTTTCGACACCCAGTGGCGATTTACTTACGTCAATTACAAAGGAGCGCAATTTTTGAAGCGCTCGCAGGAATAACTTTATGGTAAAAATTTTTGGGAAGAGTTTCCAGAATTCATGAATTCTGATTTTTATAAAGAGTATCATGGAGCTGTAGCTAAACAAATTGGAGTGGCTTTTGAAAAATATTATCGTCCATTAAAAGTGTGGTTGGAAGTCCGGGTTTTTCCTTCTCACGACGGCATTTCTGTGTTTTTTCATGACTTCACTAAGCGCAGGGAGATGGAATATGCACTCAGTAAAGAACAGAAAAAAACTGAAAGTTTACTGCTAAATATTTTGCCCGTAGTGATCGTCGATCGGTTGAAGAACGAACCGGGGGTAATTGCAGACAAGTTTGAAAAAGCAACAATTCTTTTTGCTGACTTGGTGAATTTTACCCAAATTTCTACTACCATGTCCACCACTAAATTAGTGTACTTACTGAATGAAATTTTTTCAGCTTTTGACCAACTGAGTGAGAAGCACGGCTTAGAAAAAATCAAGACGATCGGGGACGCTTACATGGTAGCAGGCGGTATTCCCATTCAACGTCCAGACCACGCAGAGGCGATCGCCGAAATGGCGCTGGATATGCTAGCAGCAATTAAGGAATTAAATGTGAAGCTAGACGCCAAATTTGACCTCCGCATCGGGATTAATAGCGGGCCGGTGGTAGCGGGGGTAATCGGCACTAAAAAATTTATTTACGATTTGTGGGGAAATGCGGTGAATACAGCCAGCCGTATGGAATCTCACGGCATACCAGGTCGCATTCAAGTCAGCCACTATACTTATAAGTTGCTGCAGGATAAATATGAATTTGAAGATCGCGGCGAGATCGAGATTAAAGGTAAAGGGGAGATGCAGACTTATTTGCTGACGGCTAGAAAAACAGCAAGCGAGCTCAAAATCTCAGAGTAAATAAAACTAAAACTTGAAAGTACCTGATTGTTGAGGGCAATTCCGGAGGCTGCGATTAATCGCCAATAAGGCGCGATCGTCCTGTGGCAGAACGGCTGCTGCAGATCAACCAAATAAGATTATGCTATAGACAGAGATATCCGAGCAATCCTATGCGCGGTACTCGACGTTATAAAAATACTAAGTTGAAGTCGTCGGAGCCTTTAATAATGGTTCAATTTCATATTCAAACAGATAGCGATATTCCAGCATCCACCCAACTATTCAATCAAATCAGGTTTGCGATCGCCTCGCGACAATTTCCGCCCGGACACCGCTTGCCCAGCACCAGACAGCTAGCCATGCAGACAGGTTTGCACCGCAACACCATCAGCAAAGTATACCGACAGCTCGAAAATACCGGACTCGTAGAAGCCCAAGCAGGATCGGGCATTTACGTCCGCGCTCAAGGCAACGAACACGGCAACAAACTCAAATCTCCGATCCTCGAAGAATATCCCCTTGCCAACAAAATAGTGCAAGGAAGTATCGATCAACTGCTGGGACAGGGCTGTACGCTCAACCAAGCGAGGGAATTATTTTTGGCCGAAATTGACTGGCGGCTCAGGTGCAGCGCCCGCGTGGTCGTCACAGCCCCCACAGAAGACATCGGCGTGGGTGAACTGATGGCGAAAGAACTCGAACAAGCTCTCCGTATTCCCATACAGTTAGTTCCGATGGAACAGCTAGGTGATTTTTTGGATCAAATCTCTTCGGGAACTGTGATCACGAGTCGATATTTTATCGGAGAAGCAGAATCGATTTCAGCACCGCGTTCTGTGCGAGTTATTCCCGTAGACATCTACGACTACAGCCAGGAAATCCAGCTAGTGGGGGGTTTGCCGAAAGATAGTTATTTGGGTCTGGTGAGCCTGAGTCCGGGAATGCTACGATCGACCGAAGTCATCATCCACAGCATCCGGGGAGAGGATTTGCTGGTGATGACGGCTTTGGTGTCAGACGAGTACAAGATTAACTCGATCGTGCGATCGGCTAGAACAATTTTTTGCGACCAACCGAGTTTTGCTACAGTAAAAGCGGCGATTAACGCTGCCAGAGAGGATATTATTCGTCCCCCGCAACTGATATGCTCCGAAAATTACATCGGCTCTAAGTCGATTAATTTGCTCAAGCGCGAGTTGGGCTTGGGGTAAGTCAGTTGACAGTTGACAGTTGACAGTTGACAGTTGACAGTTGACAGTTGACAGTTGACAGTTGACAGTTGACAGTTGACAGCTAGCAGTTGATAGTTGTTGTTCTAATTTCCAATAACCAATTCTCAATTCTCGATTACCAATAACCAATTACCCATTACCAATTACCAATTATCCATGACAATTGAAATCCAACCTTCAATTAATGTTAAAACGGCGATCGAAAGCCGACGGGCCGCGCGCAGTTTCAAACCCGATCCGATTCCTCCAGCAATATTGGCAGAGATTTTGCGATTGGGAGTGAGATCGCCCTCTGGTTACAACTTGCAGCCTTGGCGGTTTATCGTACTTCAAGACCCAGCCAGCAAACAAAAATTAAAAGCTTGCGCCTTCGATCAGCGCCAAGTGGTAGAAGCCCCAACAGTATTAATCTGTTGTGGCGATCGGCGCGCCGCCGGGCCCGAAAACACCGAAGCCGTCATCGAATTGGGCAAAACCACAGGGGCAATGAATGACAATTTAGCCGGTTATATGCGACAAGCAATCCCGCAATTGTTCGAGAACCGTCCCTGCTTCGACTCCCTAGAAACTTGGACAAACAGACATACAATGCTCGCAGTAGCCCACTTAATGATTGCAGCTAAAAGTTTTGGGGTAGACAGTTGTCCGATGGAAGGTTTTGTCAGCGCTAAGGTGAAAGAAGCCTTTCAAATTCCCGAAGAAGTAGATGTTTGCTGTTTGCTGCCGCTTGGTTATGCAGCAGAACCTTTCAAACAATATGGCGGACGTTTTGAGGTGACTCAAGTTTATTACAGCGAAAGTTATGGGCAGGTCTTGTCAGTTGAGATTTGAGAGTTAAGATTTTGTTGCAACTTTAATTTTTAGAGTTAAGATTTGGAAGGAATCGGTGCCCAAGTTCAAACAAATCAAAAATCCCGACAGTTCCGCAATCTCAAATCTAAAATTCAAAATCTAAAATCGAAAGTGGTGAGTTCAGAGAGAGGAAAAAATATGACAATAGCAACGCGACAAAGCAACGCCCAACTTCTAGAAGTAAAATTGCAGCAGCACTTGCAAGCAGCCGGATTTAAAAAATTACCGCTTTATATTAGTTGCGATTTTCGAGATGAATCTTTAACGGTTGTGGGAGAACACCCGCGCAGTTTAGTTCTCAAAGCAAAACCGACTTTTGCGGTGCTAGAAGCAGCAATTCTCGAAATAGAACCAGAATCTATTCAACAGATTGGACTTTGCCTAAAAATTACCGGGCAAAAACAGCCTTATGCTTTCCATTCTTTTACCATGCACAACCCTGTTTTGTCAAGACCAAAAACAGTGCAGTTGTTCAAACAAACAGAGAATATTCCCGCAGAAGAAACCGGGATAGTCTTAACAGAAAATGTTGCCCAGACGGCGGATGTAGAGGAGGAGATACCGTTAGAAACGGATGGGAAAGATGCGTGGGATGAAGAATATTTCCCCAATTTGTCTGAGAGTTCCAGCAATTCCGATCCGATCGCCTTTAGGGTAGCTGCAATCCCGGCAGATATTGGAGACAATCCCTTCAATCCGCTGGATATGGAAGTGGTAACAGTTCCCCAAAAACCCAAGCATTCACCGTTTGCGATGCTGGCTGCAGCAGGAATCATCAGTGTCGCCGCGCTAGTTTTGGCAGGCGGTTATTATATGCTGAGCCGGCCCTGCGTCATCGGAGGATGTAGTGCTTTAGCTAATGCCAAACAGTTGAGCGAGAATTCGACGAAGACGCTGAAAACGTCAAAAGTTGCCAACAGCCCCCAAGAAGCGCAGCGACAGTTAAAACAGGCGATCGCCCTTTTAGAACCGATTCCCTCCTGGTCAATTCATCGCGGTGAAGCTCAAAGCGCTCTGGAAAGCTACCGGAAGCAAAATCAGAATTTAAACTCTGCGATCGATGGAGCGCGCCTCGCACAGTCAGCAGCCCAAAAAACCCAAAATCCGCCTTATTCTGCCGAGAACGGGCAGGAAGCGCAAGCTCTGTGGCAAAGTGCGATCGCCGAACTCGGAGAAATCCCCCCAGACAGCCCAGCTTATCCGTTTGCTCAGAAAAAAAAGCAGGAATACCGGAAAAATTTAGCAACTGGAAATCGGCAGTTAAGCACAGAGAAAAAAGCCGAAAAAACGCTGCTCGCCGCCAAAAATACAGCCCAAATAGCAGAAGCTCGCGAAGCAGTAGCTCAGACAGCCGAGACTTGGGCTCAAGTGCAATCAGGTTGGGAAGAATCCCTCGACATCCTATCAGAAATTCCCACGAGCACGACATCTTACCAACAAGCTAAACTGTTAGTTCCCAAATACGAAACCAAACTTTCAGAAGCTCGCGAGCGCAAAAATGTCGAAGGAATTTCGGAAAATGCGTATACTCAAGCTGTGACTTTAGCAGCGGAAGCTCAAATTTTTGAGGGCAAAAACGCCTGGTTTAAAGCATCAGAATCCTGGCGGAGAGCTTTGAGTTACGCGGAGCAAGTGCCGGCGGCAACTTCATATTCCCAGAAAGCTCAACCGCTGCTCGCTTCCTACAAAACTTCATTGCAGCAAGCAGAAGTAAGGTTACAGGAAGAAAGAAACCTGCAAAAAGCCCGCACCGATTTAGATAGAACTTGCAAAGGCAACCCCAAGATTTGCGATTATACTGTTAGCAAAGGTTTGATTGCCGTGCAGATGACTCCAGGTTACGTGCAGAAACTGCAAGCAACTTTCATCCAAGCAAACAACAACAATGCTGTGAAGACTCGCCAAGCTGTAGAACAGCACGTTCAAACGTTGCAAAAAGCTTTGGAGGCGATCGCCGAAAACGCCAAAATCCCGATGCAGGTGTACGATAGCGAAGGCAAGCGGATTGGGAGTCACGAACCGAAGTAGTTGTAGTTGTAGGGTGCGTGAGGGCAAAAAATCTGTCTGAACGATCGAAATATTTACACTCACGCATCGCCAGCAATTTCATCCCCAGTCAATCCCGCCTGAAAAACTTGTTGTGCCGTCAAATTCAACTCTGGAAAAGTTGGCGACTCAATCCTATCATTTCCCCGAACAAACTCACCTCATACTCGCCGTCAACCAACTGATAAACCGATATCGTTGGTTGCTTAGGATTCCCGATAAACCTGCGGCCACCCAACCCGAGATAATCCACAATCCAATATTCAGGAATCCCGATTAGTTCGTATTCGCCTACTTTTTTGATGTAGTCATCTTGCCAATTGGTGCTAACTACTTCGACAACCAGCGGAATTGATGCCCCTTGAGTCACGGTTGAGAACTTGTTCCACAGAGGTTCTGACTCTAAATTCGCTTCATTTAAGATCAGAATGTCAGGTTCATAAGCGGATTCTTGTTCTGGTTGCTTAACTAATGCTTGTTTGGGGATGAAGTACGGAAGGTTTAGCTTGACAAATTCAAGAGTTAACTCTGAACCCAAAAAACCGATAATTTCTTGCTGTTTTCCCGGTGGCTGAGCGATTTCAATAATTACTCCGTTGTACAGTTCGTAAGGTCGGCTTTCTGGTTTCCATTCGGCAAACTCTTCAAAGGTTACTGGTTGATTTGGAGTTTTAATCATGGTAAATTATCCCGATATCTTGTCCTGTAAATCAATCATAATTATTGTAGGGGCGGGTTCACCGACAATCTTTAATGTCAGTCCTAGATTCCCTAAACCCGCCCCGACTAGATATTTATAGTCATTTCAAATAAATGTGAGACAGAGGTAAGATCATGATAAAATCGATAAAAAGAGTTAATTAGAAAAAAATGGCTTACAGTCTAGACCTAAG
>JARCMA010000022.1 GCA_030248405.1 Microcoleus sp. MP8IB2.171 | reverse complement strand
CCTTGTTAAGGGGGGGAGTAAGAGGGGTTTCCGATGGGTGAACCGGAACGGCCTTTCTGACTTCTCCCGGAACCTTGGGGGGGGTTTCCGAGGCAGGAATCCACCACCCGTGCACGCTGTCCACCGCGCCTGTTTTAGTTGGAATTGGCAGCCAGACATCTTGATATTTCAACTCAAAATCATCTGGCGTAGTTTCGATCGCCCGCGCAGGAAAAAAGATAAACTTACCTTGCGCTACAAATAGGAATACACAAGCAGCAGAATAAGCAACGGCCAAAACTATCCCAAAAGCTATTAGCGATTTAGACAAAAGGAATACTAGCAACTTGTTCATAGATAGAGCACGCGGGAAATTAGAGATCGCTCAAAAGCTAATGGCAAATTATTAATTCAGACAATTAGCCAAGATCGATTACTAACTTCCGCCGCAGCATTCCGCCGATTTTCAAAAATTAATGCAATTCCGGGTGGTGTAAGTGCCAATTCGTAGACTGTTCGTAAGCGTGAGCCACTTGAAACAACCGAGATTCTTGCAAAACATTACCAATCAGTTGTATACCCACGGGTAGTCCTTTATCATCAAATCCGCAGGGCAAACTCAAAGCTGGCAAACCAGCAAGATTCACGGGAATAGTCATCAAATCTGACAAATACATACTCAGAGGATCATTGAATTTTTCGCCTGCCTTAAATGCGGTAGTAGGAGCAGTGGGACAGACTAAAACATCAACTTGAGAAAAAGCTTTTTCAAAGTCTTCTTTAATCAACGTCCGAACTTTTTGAGCTTTTAGATAATAGGCATCGTAATATCCAGCCGACAATACGTAAGTGCCGATCGCAATCCGGCGTTTAACTTCCGCACCGAACCCTTGAGAGCGGGTTTTGGCATACATATCCAAAAGATTATCGGGATCGGGAGATCGGAAACCGTACTTGACTCCATCATATCGCGCCAAATTTGCCGAAGCTTCCGAGGGAGCAATGATGTAGTAAGTGGGCAAACCGTAGCGGAACCGGGGACAAGAAATGACTTGAATTTCTGCGCCCAATTGTTGAAATTGCTCGATCGCCTTAGTAACAGCGTCTTTAACCCCCGATTCCAACCCGACACCAAAAGTTTCTTTAATTACACCAATTCTAATCTGACCCTTTGGTCGCAAACTGGGTCTTAAAGCTTGAGCGTAGTCAGGAATTGGGACATTAAGACTCGTAGAATCTCTCGGATCATAACCGGCGATCGCCCCCAACAAAATCGCCGTATCCTCAACAGTCCGGCCAAAGGGCCCGATTTGATCAAGAGAAGAAGCATAGGCCACCAAACCGTAGCGAGAAACCAACCCATAAGTCGGTTTCAGCCCCACCAACCCGCAAAAAGCAGCAGGTTGGCGGATCGATCCCCCAGTATCCGAACCCAAACTCACGACGCATTCTCCAGCGGCCACTGCTGCGGCAGAACCGCCAGAAGACCCTCCGGGCACACGCTCCAAGTCCCAAGGATTCGCGGTAACTTGATAGGCAGAAGTTTCTGTCGAGCTCCCCATTGCAAACTCGTCCATATTCGCCTTACCCACAATCACCGCACCGGCTGCTTGGAGTTTGGAGACGACGGTGGCATCGTAGGGAGGAACAAAATTCTCCAAAATTCGAGAGGCGCAGGTTGTGGGAACGCCCTCGGTACACATATTATCTTTAACGGCGATCGGGATGCCGGCCAACAGGCCAATTTGCTCTCCGGCTGCGATTTGGGCATCCACTTTATGGGCCTGCGCCAATGCGCTGTCTGCCGTCACGCACAGAAAGCTTTTCAACTTCGGCTCTAGCTGGGTAATTCGGTCTAATGCTTCTTGAGTAATTTCCACAGCAGAGCGTTCTTTATTGACCAGTTGTCGGTGCAACTCGCGGATGGATGCCATGCTCGTACCTTTATTATTTCTACTTTGAGACAATACAGTTAATATAACTGGCAATTGTACCTGCTTACAGCCCGAAGGCAAAGTCTGCTATTTTTGTGGCGAAAGTTCGAGCCTCAAAGAGGGCTCCGCTAACGCGCGATCGGTCATTTTATCTACAATAGATTAAATTCCCAAAATTGCACCGGACACAAAATAGCGATCAAGTTTTTTACCTAATCTTTTAACAAGCCAAGAATGCAACTGTATCAGGACTGATGTAAAAAGTGGTTTGACGCGAGATTTATATGAAAGGGGTAAGGTGTGCAATGCTGCTCCTACATAATTAGGTTCTGCCTCCAAGAATGTGTATGCAATATCACAATCATTAGGAAATCAGTCAGTCCCAATTCTGTCCTCTAAATTATAAAATATTATAATCCAGCTTCTCTTCGACGAACCCCAGGATTTATGGTATAAGAAAATGGCATAAGAAATAAACTCATCCCAGATTGTGACTGCTTTATTCCGGGAAATATATTTAGATAATATTAAGATATTACCTGAGAATAATTTACCATTTTTGTTAGATACAATTTATTCGTAAAAACATATATTAAAGCATCTGAAGCTAATTTTTTACGAGATTATTCGCCTCCTGACTATTTAAAAAAAATAAACTGAAAACAAAACTTATGACAAATAAAACATGAGATTATGGCGGCACATTCCCTAATAATTATAATCCGATTATGAAGATCACTTTTTTAGTCAAAAATTACTGAAAGTTATCAGTCATGCGAGTGAATTAATGGCGGCTGCGCGATCGAAGAAAATAGTGATCGAGCTTTTCCCATCCACGCCCATTGTGCCAGAGGTCAAAAAGCCTGTCAGAAATCTGGGGTTCACAAAAAAGCTCGAAACGCTCACCGCCACGCCGAGGTCTTTTGTGGCGCGCACCTGCAAAAAAACAGCAGTCCTTCCTCAAGTGCGACTAGCCGCCGACATCTGCGCTAAAAAAAGCTAGGTATTTGCCACCACGATCCCCAGGAAAATAATTTCATCCGGAATTATCCCCAAAACCAAAGATATATGGTAAGAAGTTCCCGATGCCCCGTTGGAGGAATGCCACCTAAAGCTCACTTAGAAACCCACCTGACGGCAGAGGAACTCAAAATTCGCTACCGGCAGGCACAAAACACCACAGAGTCGCGCCGCTGGCACTTGCTGCTGTTAGTTTCCCGAAATTGGACTATCAAACAAGCAGCCCAAGTTGTAGGCCTCAACTACGACTACGCCAAAGAAATTGTCCAGCGCTACAACCGAGAAGGGCCTAACTCTGTGAGAAATCGCAGCGGAGACCGCCAGCCCCCTCCTGCGAAATCCTTGCTGAATCCTGAAGAGCAAGAAGAACTGCGACAAGCGCTGCAAGGATCTGCCCCCGACGGCGGAGACTGGACAGGCCCCAAAGTAGCTCGCTGGATTGCCGAAAAAATCGGTAGCGATCATGTCTGGCCCCAACGCGGCTGGGATTATCTCAAGCGGTTGGGTGCTGACTGGCGACGGCGGCGCAGAAAGTAGATAGTTCGCAATATTTAGAGGGGGTTGATTGCCTTGGTGCGATCGCTCCCTTTATTTTGGTTATTTTGCCACATTGGCGCGATCAAAACCATTTTAGATTTTAAATTTTAGATTTTAGATTTGAGATTTGTTCTTCAATCTAAAATCTCAAACCGTTTGACTGATGTAACAATAGCTGCTTATATTGAATGTGGTGGTGTTGAGGATGTTAAATATGCGAGATATCAGGTGTTTTTTGTCGATCGCCAACAAGATGGCGGCAGTAGTAGCCGGCATTGGACTGGTTCAGATGTTAACCATCGCAACTTCATTCTCTCAATCATCTAACCCGCGTTCCCTAGACGAACTCTACAAAATTCGCGATCGGCTGATCACCGAATTAGAACAACCCGACAACCCCTCACCAGAACCAACCATCCTCTCCGGCTTAGTTCCCTTCGCAGCCAATCCTCAAGAACAACTGCTACAGCAGTTGCAAGGGGTGGAAGCTCAAATATTAGTAGAACAGAGGGCTAACGACAACTTACAGCAAGCAGTCCGTTTAGCCAACAGAGCCGTAGAAACTAAACGGCAGCAAAATAAGTCGATCGCATCTTCGCAGCAAACTCAATTTTTCTGGCATCAGGCCCTCAACAACTTGCAGGAAGTTCCTCAAAATTCATTTTTAGCTTCCCTCACTGCCTCAAAAACTCAAGAATACCGGGAAAATTTAACAGCAGCAACCTTTCAAGTGCAGCAAGCAAAATCTGATTTTTTGGGTGCGCTTGCCCGGGAAAGCGGTTTGTCGGCTCAAGCTTCGATCGGTATTTGCAACCTTTCTAGAGAATGCGTAAACCTCCGGGGCGATGTGCCTCCTGTCAGTCCAGCCAGCTTAATTAAATTGCCGATTGCTGTCGCCCTGATGCAAAAAGTCGAAAAAGAAAAAATTAGTTTGAACCAGGAAGTATTCGTCAATCGGGGTAATTTCACCGAAGACGCATCGGCAAAGATTACGTCCAATCGCAATTACCCGCTACAGCTACTGTTAGAAGAAATGATCTATCGCAGCAGCAATATCGCCACCAATCAACTAATCGATTATTTGGGTTCGGATTACATCAATCAATATTTAGATAATAGCGGCTACGAAGTCACCCGCGTCAACTTCAAATTGATGGGGGAAAGAATTATGCCCTCCAACCCCGGTTCTGGTCGCAACCGCCTGACTGCTAACGAACTCACCGAAATGATGGTGCAAATTTACAACGGCGAAACGCCCGGTGCTAAACTATTAATAGAAACTCTCAACCGCCAGTACGATCACGCTCTGGGATTTGCCGCCTTGCAAGGAACTAAAGCTCAGTGGTTGGGCGAAAAAACCGGCCAAAATTCCCTAGTGCTAGGCACAACTTTAGCGATGAGCATTGACGACGATGCCTATGTGATTACTGTGATTGACAGCCGCAGCGGCGAGCTACAAATGCGCCAGTCTATTTCTAAAATTGCCGATTACATTGTCCGAAACCCCAGCTTTTAACCCCTGGAATATACAATTTATAGCGGGGACAACGCACCGCCCAAACAGTTAAAAAATGCCGCATCAACAACTCAGTGTTTCCGTCAAAGGCAAAGGGTTTCCGATTCTCTGCTTGCACGGCCATCCAGGTTCCGGCGATTGTATGTCGGTATTCACAGAACACCTATCAAAACGCTTCCAAACGATCGCCCCAGACTTGCGCGGATACGGCAACAGCCGCACCTCAACTTTCTTTGAAATGACCGATCATCTGGTCGATTTAGAAGCACTTTTAGACCGATTGGGAGTCGATCGGTGTTTAGTCATCGGCTGGTCTTTGGGAGGGATTTTAGCCCTGGAATTAGCCATGAAATATCCCCAGCGAGTCACCGGTTTGATTCTCCTTGCATCCGCAGCCAAACCGCGAGGAAGTCACCCTCCCATTTCTTGGCAAGATAACCTTTACACCGGTTTAGCCGGAATTATCAATTGGGCCCTACCCGGTTGGCAGTGGAATATTGATACTTTTGGCAGGCGATCGCTCTTTCGCTACTTGATACAGCAGCAGAAAGCCACCCCTTACCGCTACTTAGCACAGGCAGGTACCCCCGCCTACCTCAAGACTTCCAACACGGCCACCAAGGCGTTAAATACCGCTCTCAGGGCTGGATACGATCGACTGATTCACCTGGGCGACATTCAATGTCCGAGCTTGGTGTTGGCCGGAGAAGCCGATCGGCACATCACCTCGGCATCCAGTTTAGAAACAGCCCGCCACCTCCACAATTGTCAGTGGCAGTGCTATCCAAATACAGCCCATTTGTTCCCGTGGGAAATTCCCGATCGGGTACTCGCAGACATCGATTGTTGGATTGAGAATTTCCCCCAAGCAGTTGGTAATTGCTAGTCTTAAGTTTGGAGTTTGTCAGAAGCAATTAATCACCCAACAGTCAAGAATTTTGAATTTATATCGTTGCCGTTTGCCTCCGAATCATAATTTTCGGAGTGCAGTGCGAGCTTCCTGTCGCTATCATGGCTCGCAAGCAGGGTATAATTCCGTAGTTACCGGATGTTAATTTACAACTTACAACTCAAAACTCAAAACTCAAAATTCCCCTGTTTCTACTGACCGCTCTAAACAGGCAACAGCCCTCCATCACCAAACTTTCCCAAATCTTCTGCAACAGTCAAAGTAATTGGTTTGCAGCGGTGAATCGACACACTAACACCTTCTGCCCCTTCATTTTCTATGTCTTCTACATATCCTGCTTTTGCAGATTCCGCCTCTCCATCGGTTAAGAACGGGCCAAAATAGTAAATGCACCGCGGCGCTGAAGTTTTAACTTCAACCCACCAAGCCAATCCGAAAAAGTTGAGCAAGCTAATCAAGAATTCTTTCATCTGCTTTTCTAATGTATTTGACGGTGTTTTCAGGGTGCTGCGAACACGGGCTTTTGTTATTTACACGTGGCTGACTGCTGCCAAGAACCGATCCAAACCTATTTAAAGCTGATATCTAAATAGATTGGTGTCGAATTCCTGTTTGAACGTAGGGGCAAGACCCCTTCTACTTTCGCCTGAACAAGTAACGACAGTCGATCGGCTATCCTTACTTGTTCAAAATGTGCTGCCGCTCAATTTTGGGCGGCATTCACCATAAGCTACTCTGTTCTACTCTTTTTTTCAACCACTTTTACGATCCGTGTACATGAAACTTTTTGGGCCCGCGCTGGCGGTAAATTTCGTATAAAGCCATCCCCGTTGCTACCGAGACATTCAAGCTAGGAGTATGGCCCCTTAAAGGAATTGAAACTAATCCGTCACAGCCGCGCTGTATCAAAAGGCTCAAACCGTCAGCTTCACCGCCCACAACTAAAACAGTGGGCCCGGAGAACTTGACTGTCTCTACCGATTCACCGACCCCTGCTGCAGTGCCGTAAATCCAGAATCCAGCCTCTTTCAATTCTTCCAGCGCCCGGTTAAGATTGACAACCCTCGCCACGGGCAGGCTTTCCAATGCCCCTGCTGCCACTTTTCTCACTGCCGAGGTAATCCCAACGGCGCGCCGCTGCGGAATCACCATGCCCTGAGTTCCCAATGCTTCTGCGGTGCGAATAATCGCCCCTAGATTGTGCGGGTCGTTGAGTCCTTCGGCTACCACAATTACTGGATCTTCGCAAGCCGACTTAGCCTTTGCGATCAGTTCGCTCAAGTCCAGGTATTCGTAGGCTGATACTTGAGCCGCTACGCCTTGGTGGTTTGCTTTGCGCGTGATGTAGTCGAGGCGTAAATCGTCAACTTCGTCGATGATGCTGCCGTTGGCCTTGGCTTCGGTTAGCAAGCTGTGAAAGCGGGGATCGTAGCGCAGGTGCGGGACAACCCAGATCCGGTTGAGGACTTGGTTTGTTTCTAAAGCCGCTTGCACCGCATGGCGGCCGTAAATCATGTCGTCTGTGTCTGCGTCTGGTTGCACGACTGTATTTGAGGCAGTGTCAACAGGGCGAGTGTCTCTGTCTTTGTCTCTGTCTCTGAAATGGTTGCCCCGGAATTCCTGCGGGCTATTGTCTTTGTCTCTGTCTTTGTAATAATTGCCCCTGGATTCCTGCGGTCTGCTGTCTCTGTCTCGGAAATTGTTGCGGGCCGGCTGCTGGCTGCTGTCTCTGTCTCTGTCTTGGTAATTGTTGCGGGCCGGCTGCGGGCTGCTGTCTCTGTCTTGGTAATAATTGCCCCGGGATTCCTGCGGGCTGCTGTCTCTGTCTTGGAAAGTATTATTTCTGCGAAAGGATGGTTGGCTGTCGGAATCGACTCTCCGTTTGAAAATTGCTCTCACAGGCATTTCTCGCGATTGCGGGGCGAAGGTCGATCGTTTTTGAGGCGCGTCTACTCCGCGAGTGTCGGGGCGGGGCTTGCGTTCAAAGCGGGCAGAGGATGGTTGTGAGTCCTGACGGCGGCCTTCGCTTTTGAATGGCTTGCTGTCGGAATTTGATCGCGAGGAGTTTGGTCTGGTAAATTTTCTCATTGGTTTCTTGTGGTCAAAACGTTTTAGCGGAAGGCTAATCGATTGTAGATTGTAGATTTGAGATTCTTGATTGAGGGAGCAATCTTGGAGCTTTGAGATTTTAGATATTCTAGGGAGGGAGCAAGGATTTTGCTGTGTTCAAATTGCTAGTTAATAACTGATAAATCCTGTTTTGCCGATCGAGATTTTTGCTGTTTTGTGTTAGCCGTGCCAGGATGGTTAATTAATCCCTACCCACTCCCAACTCTTAACTGCTAAATCCTTTAAGTCTCAAGATCTAAAAGTGCCAGAAGTTCGGTCAATCTTTCGGGATCGGTGAGATACAAATATCCGACCAAAGTTTCTAAGCTGCTGGCTTGTTGGTATATCTCTGGATCTGCTCGCTTAGAACGGCCCGCTGCAGCATTGCGGCCGCGCTTGACAATTGCTAATTCTGTACTGTTCAAGTAAGGAGAGAGCGATCGCAAATGACGCGCTTGAGTTTCGGCTCGTACTTGCCCCACCACTAATTCGTGATAAGCTTGCAATCTTTTGGGTGGGACTAAGTACGAACTCCGAACGTAGAGTTCGTACACTGCATCTCCCAAATATGCCCAGGCTGCGGGCGAAATTCTTTCTATTTCTGCTGGTGTAGCCCTCGCAGGATGCACTCGATTTAAACTGATATCCGTCAGACTCAGTTTGAGCCCGTCATCTGCGATCGGCGACATACTTTTTTAAATAAAACTTCCGCACAGCTTGGTTTTTCTAGTCACTTATTGCGTCTTTCGCTACTTCAGCAATTATAGCTTTCCTAGGAGTGTTCGCTGTCAGATCACGAAGCCAGATATATAGGCAAAGCTTGGCGCGACCATCGCACTCTTAAAAAAGGCTTTTTACAAAATCCGGATGCTCTACTTCTTATACCATTTTTCCGCGTGTTTGTAACACATATTTTACTGCCCCTCCACCGGATCTCAAAGCATCTGGGGAAATAGCGGCTTGTGCGTGTCGCAGCTTCTGGGAAAATCGGTATTGTTATACCAGCACAACCATAAAAATTTGCTATCCAGCGTTGAGAACCGGATAGCTAATTCAATCCACTTTTCGTCAAGCATCCTTGACGTTTTTTACCGCCTCATCAACCGAAGGCTGCAAAGACAAAAATTTCTCTAAGCGAACCAGTTTAACAGTTTGAGTTACGCGGGGATTTGAGACAATTTGCAATGTCCCCTCCAAGGTTTGGGCTTTCTTGACAAGTTGCACAAGTGCACCCAAGCCAGAACTGTCCACAAAGTCTATCTGAGACAAGTCCAAAATTACGTGTTTTGGGCCATCGTCAATACATTTACTTAGTACCTTCCGAAAAGTGGCCTCAGAAAAAGCGTCCAGCAGGCCAGTCAGGCGAAATAACTGATAGTTATTCCTGACTTCGCGAGTGCCTCTGAGGCT
>JARCMA010000194.1 GCA_030248405.1 Microcoleus sp. MP8IB2.171 | reverse complement strand
GCAGGTAGCTGAAGCCGAAAAACAGCGGGGAATGTTAACTTTTTCTTCGGGAAATCACGCGCAGTCGATCGCCCTTGCCGCACGGTTGCTAGAAATTCCTGCTACTGTTGTCATGCCGACAGATGCGCCCAAAGTCAAGCAAGAGGCGACTCGTGGCTATGGTGCAGAGATTATTTTGTACGATCGCACTCAAGTTTCCCGCGAAGAATTAGCGGCTAAAATTGCCGCCGAACGGCACTTGACAATTATTCCTCCTTATGATAATGCGTGGGTGATTGCGGGACAAGGTACGGCGGCGCTGGAATTAATCGCAGAAGTTGGGGAGTTGGATTTGCTGTTAGTTTGTTGCGGTGGCGGGGGTTTGCTGTCGGGATGCGCGATCGTGACAAAAACTTTGTCTCCGCAGTGTAAAGTAATAGGAGTAGAACCCGAGCAAGCAGACGATGCGGCGCGATCGTTCCGCACGAAAATGCTGCACACGGTGACTAACCCGGATACGATTGCTGATGGTGCGCGGACGCCATCTTTGGGGAATTTAACCTTTCCTTTGGTGCTGCATTATGTTGATGATATGGCAACTGTTTCTGAAGAGGCAATTCGCAGCACAATGTTTTTTATGTGGGAACGCATGAAGATAGTTGTTGAACCGACGGGAGTGTTAGCGGCGGCGGCTTTGTTGTCAGGTGTTGTGCAAGCTGAAAATGCGAGGATTGGCGTGATTGTTAGCGGGGGAAATGTCGATTTTAGTCATTAGTATTGGAGATCGGAATGATTTAACCGCAGAGAACGCAGAGAACACAGAGGGAGACAAGAGAGAGATGAATAATTCCGATGAAGAGCGGAATTGATATTATTAGTTAAGGATCTTTGAGATGCTGCCATTAATCTTTGATACTTGTGTTCCCAGAGAGGAAATTTTATCGGGAGACTTGTCTCTGGATTTATTTGCTGCAAAATTGCGGCTGGTAGTTGAAGGAACTGCACCTCAAGTTTATCAAGATCCAAATACTTTCTTTGCTAATACTTTCGCCACAGACGGTATCAAAACCCTGATTAGCGAAGTTTTTGGCCGCTTGATGAAGCAAAGCGCTGGGGCTGGGGTGATTCGTTTGGAAACGAGTTTTGGGGGTGGCAAAACTCATGATGAAATTGCACTCTGGCATATCTGCAAGTTAGGGCGAGAAATTCACGGATTGGAACGATTTACAGATATTAGTGTGATTCCCGATCGCCCTTTGCAAGTTGCAGCTATCGATGGTCGAGATTTAGACCCAGAACAAGGAGTATATCACGCTGACACTGGCTTGACAACCTATACTTTGTGGGGCGAAATTGCCTACCAAATTGGCGGGATTCAAGGTTATCAGTTAGTGCAAGGTAGCGACAAAAGCGGCGTCAGTCCCGGTACTTCTGTGCTAGAAAGATTGACGGGGGGACAGCCGACTGTGATTATTTTAGATGAAATTGCGCGGTATTTGCGATCGGCAAAAGCGAAACAAATTGGCAGAAGCGATTTAGCTAAACAAGTTGTAGCTTTTCTGTTTTCCTTGATGGATTTGGCGGCGGCGTGCGATAATTTAGTATTGGTTTATTCCCTCGCCTCGACAGCAGATACTTTTGCTGAAGAAACCGCAGAGTTGCAAGAAACGATGCGCGCTTCCGCCAGACAAGAACGAGTTTTGAGCCCTTCTACAGATATCGAAATTTACAACATTGTCAAACAGCGCGTGTTTGCGAAAGTTAGCGAGGAAGCAGCAGAAAAAGCAGCATCGGAATATCTGGCTGCTTATCGCAATTGTCGCGTTAATTTGCCCGATGGGTGCAAAGATGCGTCATACTCAAAGGCGATCGCCCAAAGTTATCCGTTTCACCCGGAATTGTTCAATCTGCTGACTAAAAAAATTGCTTCGATTCCTGAATTCCAGAAGACGCGGGGGGCTTTACGGCTTTTCGCGCAAGTCGTGCGACATTTGTGGGAAAATCGCAATGGCTGGGTATCGATGATTCACACGCATCATATTCCGGTGGGGATGGATGCCGAAATTACTAACGATCTTACTTCTCGGTTGCAACGATCGCCCTTGCGGAATGCGATCGGCGCTGATATCTACAATCCCGATGGTAGGCCGGCTTACGCACAATTGCAAGACGCGGAATGGACAGCAGCCGGAAAACCGCCGTTTTCTACCTGGATAAGTAGAACCATATTTTTGCATTCTTTGACTCAGGGAAATTCTTCGGGAATTCGGCTGGCTGAGTTGAATTTGTCGCTGCTGACTCCGGGGGTTGATAGCGGTTTTGTTGATCGCGCTTTACAAACATTGACTAAGGTAGCATGGTATTTAGACTTCGATCCAGTAACATCTTTGGCCAGGTTCAAAGAAGAACCTTCGATTAACAAAATTATTACCGAAGAGAAAGAACAAGTCGGAGTTTTGTTAGCAAAAGAAGATTTGCGAATTCGCCGCGATAGCATTTTTGCTAAAAAATTCTTTACCTTAGTTTCTAATATCGAAAGTCCGGGAGATGTAGACGACAACCCGGATGATGTGGCGCTGTGTGTACTTGACTTTGACGAAGCGACAGTGCGCGATTCTACCGACGCAGCGCCGGAATTAATCGATCGCATTTTTAACAATACAGGCGAGTCGGGGAAGTTTCGCACCTACCGCAATCGCTTGTTATTTTTGGTGGCAAATCAGCTAGAATTAGAAAGGGCGATCGATAATGCCAGAGAATATAAAGCTATTCAAAATATTCTCAAAAGTCAAAACCGGATGGAAGATTTATCGGGAAGCCAACAGAAGCAATTGAAGGAACGGGAAGGTGCGAAAAATTTAGCTGTTAGAGTGTCTCTGACAAACGCCTACCGCCATTTATTTTATCCTGCAAATGATGCGGCCAAAGCACCGAAAGGATTGATGCACTACACTCTTCCCGCCCAGGATTCGAGTACGGTAAAAGGCAACAATAACCAGCAAGATGTGATTCTCAAAGCCCTCAAAGATTGCGGCAAGATTCGCGCCCAAGAAGCCAAACCTTTCGCGCCGGCTTTTATCTTGCAAAAAGTTTGGCCAGGAGGGTTGGATAATTGGACTGTGAAGGCGCTGCGGGATGCTTTTGCTAAGGATTTGAGTTTGAATATTCTCCTCGATGCAGAAGTTTCGATGCTGCGGGAGACGATTCGCGAAGGTTTGAAAATGGGCAATTGGGATATGAAAGTCGGGGAGAGGCTATTTATCAAAACTGATGATAGCGTGCTGACGTTGCCGGAGACGATCGAGTTTAGTGATCGGGCTACCCTGTACAAGCGCGGCATTCTCGAACCTCCAGCGCCGAAATTAGTGGAACTCAGCGCCCAATTGATGCCCGGTACAGATGCCGCAAAACCCGTGCGTGTCAGGTGGAAAGCTAAAGGAGCACTGACGGTTAGTTTGTATCAAGATGGTATTTTGGTGCCGGGAAATTTCCGCCCTTCCGATGAGTGTGAAATCACCATTGTGAATAACACTATTTTTCGGGTGGTGGCAGATTACGGCAACGGGGAAACAGCACAAACAGAAACTAATGTCAATCTAAATCCTCAAGTTTCTAGCGTGCGAGATGGCGGCACTTCTGTTTATGTGGTGGAAGGGCTACAGCCGAGTTTGTGGGAGGCGAAACCGCCGATTATCGAACTCGACGGCACGGTGAATGCGGTTTTTGCTGGTTTGGGCGATCGCATTAGCGACCACAAAATTCAAGGCATCGAAATGCTAGAATTGTCTGTGAATCAGGTAATGGATTATCGCAAATTGGTAACAGCAATTGCCCTATTGCAAAGATGGCAGCCGGAAATCGACCAAACAGTAACAATTAAAACCGGCGATCAATTTGTGCGGTTAGAATATCAAGGGCCTATGCAGGGATTTCAGAGCTTTTCCTCGACTATCAACAGTTTGTTGAACAGTCCCGACGCGGAAGCAACTGTTAGTCTGAAACTCACCTTAGAATTCAAGCCAGCTTTGTCAGCAAATGCCTCGGATATTAGTAGTATAAAACAAGCACTCGATCGCAATCCAGTAGAAAGGTTGAGTTTAATGGCAAGGGTGATATATTAAAATGTAGATACTGTCTTGAACTGTCAAGGGGTAGCAAGTAAATAATTGGGATCGAAAGGCTTTTGGGATTTTAAAATCCCAAAAGCCAAATGCACCAACTT
>JARCMA010000193.1 GCA_030248405.1 Microcoleus sp. MP8IB2.171 | reverse complement strand
CAGACACGGCAACAAAGCCGTATTTTTGTGTCGCCTCGTCCCCGGAGTCCGCACCCTGATTTCCCTGCCCGCAGGCATCAACAATATGCCTTTAATTCCGTTTTTGCTCTACTCAACAGGTGGGACTATTTTGTGGGTGAGTTTCCTCACTTTTGCCGGATATAAACTAGCCGAAAATTATGCGCTTGTCGATGATTATTTGGCTCCAGTTTCTAAAATAGTTGCCGTGACTATTGTCATCGGGTTTATTTTGTGGGTTGTCAAGAAGAATATGCAGAAGGAAAAATATCGCAAATAAAGATATCCTCAAAATTATCTGCGTTTATCTGTGTTCATCTGCTGTCATCTGCGGTTAAAAAACAATCATCATTGTGACTCGCTTCCACGATGTCCCAAAAAGTAGCATCAAAAGATAGACATAGATAACGGAGAGAAACTTCTGCTATCTTTGCTACCTTTTGAAATTTAGTTTTAAATTTACGATCGCCAGATTAGCACAGTGACGGGCAGCCGATCGCTTCTTCCTTCTCTTCTAAATAACTAAAGCCTTCTCCTTTCCTTCCGTTACACCCATTACATCCGTTAAATCCGTTACATAATCCGTTGCCGAACTTCCTTCTGGTATAATCGTGGCAAAATAAGAAGAATTGCTATCCACACTGTTAAGATATGTACGAAAAGATTGTAGCCCCCACAACTGGTTCTAAAATTACATTCAAAGACGGTTTGCCGATCGTCCCCAACGACCCAATTATCCCCTTCATACGTGGCGACGGTACCGGCGTAGACTTGTGGCCAGCATCCCAGAAAGTCATGGATGCTGCGGTAGAAAAGGCTTACGGTGGCCAGCGAAAAATCAACTGGTTTAAAATCTATGTAGGCGACGAAGCCTGCGATGTCTACGGTACTTACCAATATCTGCCCCAAGATTCCCTAGACGCCATCAAAGAATACGGAGTCGCCATCAAAGGCCCGCTGACAACCCCAATCGGTGGCGGAATTCGATCGCTAAACGTAGCTTTGCGGCAAATCTTTGACCTTTACGCCTGCGTCCGCCCCTGCAAATATTATGATGGCACCCCGTCATTGCACAAAACTCCTGAACTGCTAGACGTAATTATTTACCGGGAAAATACAGAAGATATTTACCTGGGAATTGAATGGGCTAAAGGCAGCGAAATCGGCAAGAAATTGATTGAATACCTAAATAATGAGTTAATTCCAGCCACACCAGAACACGGCAAAAAACAAATTCGCCTCGATTCGGGAATCGGAATTAAACCGATTAGCAAAAGCGGTTCTCAACGTTTAGTAAGGCGGGCCATGACCCACGCTTTGCGGTTGCCGAAAGAAAAGCAGCAAGTAACATTGGTGCACAAAGGCAACATCATGAAATACACCGAAGGAGCTTTTCGAGATTGGGGTTACGAATTAGCAACCACCGAATTTCGCGCTCAGTGCGTGACTGAAAGAGAGTCTTGGATTCTTGGCAACAAAGAAAAAAATCCCGACATTAGCTTAGAAGATAATGCTCGTCAAATAGACCCTGGATACGATGCTTTGACGCCAGAAAAACAAGCCAAAATTCGTCAAGAAGTCGCCGACGTTCTGTTTGCAATTTGGGACAGTCACGGCAGCGGCCAGTGGCAAGAAAAAATCATGGTCAATGACCGAATTGCTGACAGTATTTTCCAACAAATTCAAACCAGACCCGCCGAGTATTCGATTTTGGCAACCATGAATTTAAACGGCGATTACTTATCCGATGCGGCTGCCGCCATTGTCGGCGGATTGGGGATGGGGCCTGGTGCTAATATTGGCGATGAATGTGCAGTTTTTGAGGCAACTCACGGCACTGCACCGAAACACGCTGGTTTGGATAAAGTCAATCCCGGTTCCCTGATTTTATCTGGGGTGATGATGTTGGAATATATGGGATGGCAGGAAGCGGCAGACTTGATTAAAAAGGGTTTGGCAGCGGCAATTTCTAATGGTGAAGTTACCTATGATTTAGCTCGCTTGATGGAGCCGCCGGTGCCAGAATTGAAGTGTTCGGAGTTTGCTGAGGCGATTATTAAGCACTTTGCTGATTGAGTTTTAAAGATTTTTTAACCGCAGATGAACGCGGACAAACGCCGATCGCATTGGTGATATCTTTGTCTGTCTGCGGTTAAATTTTTTGATCTTTACATCGCTGGCACAGCCATGCCGCGCTCAACCGCTGGGCGCTTCTGCAAGGTTTCTACCCAACGTTTGAGGTGGGGGTGGTTGTCGAGGGTTAATCCTTGAAATTCGTAAATAGCAACCCAGGGATAAATAGCCATATCGGCAATTGAATAGTCGCCACAGATGTATTCGGATTTTGCTAGTTGAGTGTCTAATACTCCGTACAGCCGCAAGGTTTCTTTTTCGTAGCGTTGAATTGCATAGGGGATTTTTTCGGGTGCATAGCGTTTGAAGTGGTTTAGCTGACCGAACATTGGCCCGACACTGGCCATTTGAAACATCAGCCATTCCATGACTTGAAAGTATTTTTCTTTGTCTGTGGGCAGAAATTTGCCTACTTTTTCTGCCAAATAGATCAGGATTGCGCCTGACTCGAAGATGGTGATGCCGTTATCCCGATCGACTATCGCGGGTATTTTGCTGTTGGGGTTGATGGCGATGAACTCTGGGCTAAATTGGTCGTTTTTGCTGATGTCTATGACGTGCACGTTGTAGGGTAAACCTATTTCTTCGAGCATGATCGAGGCTTTCCGGCCGTTGGGTGTGGTAAAAGTGTAGAGGTCGATCATAAGTTGTCCGCCTTTTCTCAAGCAGGTATAAACTATATTATAATAATTTAACGCGAATAATTAATCATAATGGATATTATTGAAATTCTCAAAGACGACTATCAAAGATTTCCCCAAAATCAGACGTACAGCATTTATGCAAAAGATGTTTATTTTGAAGACCCGGTGAATCGATTTACAGGAGTCGATCGCTACCGCAAAATGATCGGGTTTATGGGAACTTTTTTTCAGGATATAAATCTAGACTTGCACGGAATTTCGCAGTCGGGAGATAGCATAGAAACCCGCTGGACTCTGAGTTGGTTCGCACCGTTACCTTGGCGGCCAAAAATGGCAATTAGCGGTAGAAGCGAAATGAAAGTCAACAGCGATGATTTAATCGTTTCCCACATCGATTACTGGAACTGTTCGCGCTTTGATGTTCTCAAACAGCTTGTGTTTCCCGTCGCAACTAAAAAGTGACTGTCGCTTGCTGCGTTACCTTTACTTGCTATGCAGCAGCTAAAACATTTTTTAATTTGCCCGATTAAAAGCGACAGATGATTGCCGATCGGGCGATCGCACAATTTGCCAGCCACGACTGTGACAGCGCCTCAATTTCTCATCTAATCAAACATTCCTGGCAGCAGCGTTATAATGGCAGCTTTGGTGGCGAAACCGCCGATCGAGCTCAACGCTTTAGTCGATCGAGTCAGGCCTCACCACCATCATTGGCTCAATTCCTCTGGCTTTGAGCGATCCCACCTCAAGGCCACCGTATTGCGCCATCATCCTTGGCTTAATAGCGGCCGCGCAGATTGCGATCGCCGTCAACTGCATTCTGTAGCAATCAAACCCAGGTGAGACCTTGATACAAATATGCAATGTGTAGAAAAATGTCTTGCTTGAACTGGATAAATCTTAATTCTCGTCGAACTAATTACCTGTGGCGCAAAATTGCTTTGGCAATTGGTGCATTCATCTTCCTCTTGGGCGCGTCAATAGTGCCAGTGGCGGACAACCCTCATCTCCACAACCACAGCGATTATTCAATATCTATTCCGCCAACGATAGCACCAACTTTGTTGTCGGTGATGTTCATTTAGATGGTCGTCAGATATTTGCTTTGACAGCTCCTGCGCTCAACACCAAGCAGCAAGAAGCAATTTCTATCTCACCCATTCAGCAAAGAGTACAAACCGTTACAAATCAGCTTCAAGAAATTGCTAACACCAACTTTGAAACAGGGAAATTAGAAGTCGATTACAACGTAGACCAAACCAGTCAACTTCCCATTATTTCTGTTAATGGAAACTATTTGATGACCGTTACCACTGACGATGCTCGCCTGTACGGAGTCGAGCTAATCACTCACGCTCAAAACTTGACTCAAATTATTAAGAATGCCCTGCTTGCGTCTCAACGGGAGCATCAGCCAAAGTTTTTAGCAAAGCAGGCATTGCGATCGGGCGGAGTCATGCTATCTATGCTCCTGATCAGTCTGGGAATGCGCCTCAGACAGCGCTATATCAAAGCCCGTTATGGAGCAGTCTTAACACAAATCGAACAACTCAATGCTTCCCAAGAGCAACAAGTAGAAGATTTGTCAGAACAGGAGCAGGATGAAGCAGCAGCGAGTGCTTGCAAACAGCAACAAAAAATTGCTCGGAAGCAGCGGCTCAAATTTTGGTACGAAGTGCGACAGCGGTTATTGCAACTCGGACAGCTTGGAGTTTGGGGAGGCGGACTTTCATTTTGTTTGAGCCTGTTTCCGCAGACTCGATGGCTGCAATCACTATTGCTGAAGGGTTTGAGCGTCACCTTACTCAACTTAATCTTAATTGGGGCTGCAACTTACCTAATACTTCGCATCAGCTTCGTTGTAATTGACCATTTTGTAGCAGCCCTGAGTCAGGGGCAATTCCTTCCCGACAGTGCATCAGTCCGAACGATTCAGCGACTACAAACCTTTTCCGGCGTGATGAAGGGAGCTAGCGGTTTCTGTTGTATTGCTGTTGGCGGATTGACTGCTTTGTCAATTTTGGGTGTTAATATCGTGCCGCTTTTGGCAAGTGTGAGTATTTTTGGGGTGGCGATTTCCTTTGGCTCTCAAAGTCTTGTCAAAGACATGATTAACGGACTTTTTGTTCTCTTGGAGGATCAGTATGGCGTGGGTGATGTAATCACTGCTAACAATGAAAGTGGAGTCGTGGAAAAAATGAACCTGCGGGTAACTCAATTACGGAACCAAGATGGCGATCTAATTACTATTCCAAATGGCAGTATTACGATGGTCAAAAACCATACGAGCAGTTGGTCTCGTGTGAATCTAGGTATTGAGGTTGCTTATGATACCGATCTTGACCATGCGATCGCCGTAATTAAAAAAGCAGCGACTCAAATGAGTTTGGATTCTGAGTGGCAAGAATTAATCTTAGAACCTCCCAAGGTACTGGGCGTTGATGCGTTTGGTGAAAATAGCATTACGATTCGCCTCTTGATTCAAACTCAACCGCTGAAAAAGTGGGAAGTCGGACGCGAGTTTCGCCGACGATTGAAGCAGGTATTTGATGAAGAGAAAATTTCTATGCCATTCCCCCAGCAGTCCATCTGGTTTAAAAATTCGATGCAAGAAGTCTCAAACGGTCATCATAATTCCGATAAATCGCAGTTTTTAGATGGAAGGTATGACCAAAAAACGCGATGAGTTCGCCGTCGATTGACAACGCACTACGAACCTGACGATCGCTCAATCCATCGGACACCATATAAATCTTATTGCTATTGACATCGCACCGATTTCGTGCTTACCGACAAATTGCTGTGTCCGGCGGGCGATCGACCAAATTGATTCCCCGGCTAAATTAATCTCTGTTACATCCCGTTACAATATAGGAGTAAAGAACTTTCAGGCGAGCTAAACAATCAATGCGCTTAATATTAATGACCGGAAAAGGCGGCGTTGGCAAAACCTCCGTAGCCGCTGCTACGGGCTTGCGATGCGCCGAATTGGGATACAAAACCCTAGTGCTGAGCACAGATCCCGCCCACTCCCTAGCCGACAGCTTCGACATGGAACTCGGACACGATGCTCGACTGGTAAAACCCAATTTGTGGGGAGCAGAATTAGACGCTCTCAGGGAATTAGAAGGCAATTGGGGAGCAGTCAAACGCTACATTAGTGACGTTTTGAGAGCGCAGGGACTTGATGGCGTGCAAGCTGAAGAATTAGCCATTTTGCCGGGAATGGACGAAATATTTGGTTTAGTGCGGATGAAACGCCATTACGACGAGGGAATTTATGATGTTTTAATTATCGATTCCGCACCCACAGGTACAGCTTTGCGATTGCTAAGTTTGCCGGAAGTTGGCGGCTGGTACATGAGAAAATTTTACAAACCATTGCAAGGCATATCAGCCGCCCTCAGACCTTTAGTTGAACCGATTTTTCGACCAATTGCCGGTTTTTCTTTACCGAACAAAGAGGTGATGGATGCACCTTACGAATTTTACGAACAAATTGAAGCTTTGGAAAAGATTTTAACTGACAATACTGTGACTTCGGTAAGGTTAGTTACGAATCCTGAAAAAATGGTAATTAAAGAATCTTTGCGCGCTCATGCCTATTTGAGTTTGTACAATGTTGCTACAGATTTAATTGTCGCCAACCGCATTATTCCCGAAGAAGTAACCGATCCATTTTTCAAACGGTGGAAAGAAAGCCAGGAGCAGTACCGTCAGGAAATTCACGAAAATTTCAGGCCGCTTCCCGTAAAAGAAGTGCCGCTTTATTCCGAGGAAATGTGCGGTTTGCCAGCTTTGGAACGCTTGAAAGAAACGCTTTATGCAGATGAAGATCCAAGCAAAGTTTATTACACAGAAAATACGATTAGAATTGTGCAGGACAATAATCAATATGTTCTAGAACTCTATTTACCGGGAATTGCTAAGGATCAGATTCAGTTGACGAAAACGGGAGATGAGTTGAATGTTCGGATTGGGAATCACCGCCGCAATATGGTTTTGCCGCAAGCTTTAGCGGCGCTGCAACCTTCGGGGGCGAAGATGGAGGATGATTATTTGAAAATCAAGTTTGCTTGATGCTATGGGTAAGGACACGGCAATGCCGTGTCCCTACAATTAATCGGGCGGCAATTACATCATAAGCAGGTTAAGTATATCAAGCTATGGGTAAGGACACGGCAATGCCGTGTCCCTACAATTAATCGGGCCGCAATTACATCTTTCGTGAACATGATGGCTCGGAATTCTCTTCGAGTGCTACGATTATTTTGGGGTAGGGAAACGGCATTGCCGTGTCCTCCGTTACTGGGATTTCAATATCCAATTCAGGCAAACGTCTCACCAGCCCACGCAATATGGCTCCATTAAAATTTTCATCAGTTAGAAGGCGCACTTGGTATCGACTCCCCTTTTGACTGATAACGGGTAAGCAAACGTTGTCTCAGATCGACTAAGTTGTGTTTTTGAGAAAGTTGTTGTCTCAGTTGTTCAGATTGTTGGTTGCGCTGTTCCAAATAAGTGTCAATTTCCTGACGATGATTTAGATAATAAGCAATGGTACTATATATGTCTTCTAAGCGAACAACTGAATACTGAATAGCGATTTCTTCGGGAGTGGAGCCATTGTGGTATGAAGCAAGTATGCTATGTAGAGTCACTCGACTCGAACCTATACGGATACCTCCCGCTTCATCCCAACGGAAAGGGGGAGAGGTTGCTTGGAATTTTGCTGGGGCGCTCATTCGGGACATATTGTGCCTGACTTGAACTGTATAAAAATATTGTATCAAGAAGCCTAATGCTTTGCGTCGATTCTAGCCCAGTCGGTTTTTGAGTTATTATTCATAGCATCTGCGTTCATAAGACAGTGACTTTCGTTGAGAATCATAGATTTACTGCCGGAATGCTTCTCCCCTACGAATATATTTGCAAAAATGAGATGCACCTACTTCACTTTTCAATACGCTGAAGTTCTTCTCGTACAACTCTTCGCAAAGTTTCTTCCAAAGGCTCAGAACTCTGCTGAATATATTGACGCAACGCTTCATTAATCAAGGTTTGGTAGTTCCCTCCGTCTCCTAAATGAACTTGTTCGCGAAACCACGCTAAAACCTCATCATCTAACCAGATTGCGATCCGAGTTTTCCCAGGTAATGTTGGATCGATCGCCCCTCGCTTACCCTGACTAAAATCATACTCTGTTTCCATAACTATGCCTCCTCGTACTGCTCTCGCTATGCTGGCTTTGCTACGAATGCTGGATAGGTTTTGTGTGCATCTGCATAAATCCTAAGTGCTACAGACATTTGCTGTTGGGCACTTTCTCCTTGTGCCTGAAACCAAGCAAATGTTTCAGGATCGACTTGAACTGGCATAGTAATAGCCGACTGAGGCATTCGTAATTGTCCTCTAGTAAAGAACTCCTCCGATAGTGGTGGAATATCGGAAGTATCGATATCTTCATCGCTCATTGCGTCGATTCTAGCCCAGTCGGTTTTTGAGGTATTGTTCATAGTGTCTGCGTTCATAAGACAGTGATTTTCGTAATGATATAATGCGAACTGTTTCCTCATCAGGCTCCGTGTAGACAACAACTACAACTCGTCCATCAAGTAAACCAATACCGATACATCGATCTTCACCATAATCATCCCGCTCATCTAATTCGATAACCATCGGTAGGTTGAAGATACGAAAAGCATCAGCGAGGTCAAACCCATGCTTTGCAAGGTTGCTTTTGTTTTTACGATCGTCCCACTCAAACTTCATGAACTTAAATCTAGCACATGAGTCAAGTTTAGAGCAAAAGTACCAAGATTTGACCACCAAGCAGAATTAAAATTCGATCGCCCTTCGCTTACCTTGACTAAAATCATACTCTGCTTCCATGACTATTCCTCTCCCTCTTCTTTTCCATCCTCTGTGCTCTCTGGTATAGATGCTATATGCTTGCACTTTTTTGCTCAAAAAAACCTCAAAACTCATGTACCGCATATTTTTTAACTTAATGCCCTTCTGCACCACCTTGACAGGACGGTTAGGATATATTCGTTCAACCTTAAACAATTGAGAAACAATGGCTACGATCAACATTTCTAATAACCCCAATGCACAGGGTACGGATAGTAATGACGTTATCAATGATACTGATAATGGTCGTCGCACCTTTGGCTTTGGTGGCAATGACTTCATCAATGGCTTTGGTGGCAATGATGAGCTGTTCGGGAATCTTGGTCGTGACACACTAAGGGGCGGGGCCGGTTCCGATACGCTCTATGGTGGCCAAGATGGAGATGATCTATCCGGGGGATTGGATAACGACTTCATTTTCGGCAATCTTGGCACAGACGATCTGACGGGCGATGGAGGTGATGATCGAATGTTTGGCGGACGAGACAATGATCGGATCTCTGGAGGTGATGGAGACGATTTCTTGTCTGGTGATGGCGGGTTTGACTATTTGATAGGTGGCGCCGGACGAGACACATTTGTGATTCAAAATGAGCTAGCTACCAACTCTTTCGATTTCATATTTGACTTCCGTCCCGGTGAAGACAAGATTGCTCTTGGCAGCGGTTTATCGTTCAACGACCTGGAAATCTCGACTGTAATAAAAGAGCCTAGTAGTAGCGCAAATAATGTTTTACTTGACAGACAGTTTCAGCCGTGGTCGGGGGCAATCTCTATACAGAATTTTCTTGACCTACTCATTACGGTCAGATCAACGGGGCGGACGATCGCTCGTTTGGATAATCCAGTAGTAGGATTCAAAATTACACCAGCTAGCGTGACAGCAGCAGATTTCATCAGTATTTAGGGCTTGATTGCTCATCTACTTAGGACTTATCCGCTGAGATAAACAACCCGGTTTCGTCAATATCTCTTGATTTGGTGTAGGGTTTTGGTTTTGATCGGAAACCGGGTTGTTTGTGGCATATTCTTGAATCTCTGCACCGATGTCACTGGTACGATCGCCCCGGGCTTACCCTGACTAAAATCATACTCTGCTTCCATGACTATTCCTCTCCCTCTTCTTTTCCCTCCTCTGCATCCTCTGCGGTTTGTTCAATCTTTCCTGCATTCAGCTCAATCTTTTTCGACTGGCGTTCCGACGCAGCTTTTTGCAGCATTTTCAACCTTTCTGGGTCAGCATCCGATCGCCAAAACAAGCGATGTCCCTTAATTCTGACACAATTTTCCTCCAAACAGTTGAGCAATTCTCGCAGCTTGAATCCACCAGGCTTATCAAAAATCCCCAACTTTTCTTCTTGGCGACTGAGCTTAGCAAACTTCTGATAATTCGGGTAATTTACAGCCACAAAAGCTTCTTTTTTAACTAAAATCGGCGGATTCTGCAAATGAGAATAGTCTTGATAGCTGACAGAAAGACCGCGCAAGTTGATGTGCATGGAAGTGTGGAGGACTGGATGTGGATCGGTATCAAAATCGGGATAAAATAAATAGGAAATCTGCGGTTTTCGATTGTGAAATTTGATGATTGTAGCGCCGTCAAGCCTGCCAATTGTGCGGTTGGCGCAGCCTTCGTACAGCCGCAGCAAAGGGTCTAGTTATTCTAATGCAGAGACTTGTACAGAAAGGGAACCAGGCTGTTTGTAGCCGATCGCGCTATCTTCGCAGCAATCCGCCACAATATCAGCTTTGCCCAAACTGTATAGCATTAAATCTGCCAAAGTGCAAGCTTTTTGATAATTGTCAAACAAACCTTTGATGTCATTGCGGATTTGAGCCGGGAGTCGGCGCATCGAAGGTCGATCGTGGTTTCGTTTTGTTGCCCTAAATCTTGAAGCTTGACGGAAATTATCATAGGTTAAGCATTGCTTGAATAATGAGGGGTGGAGAAGGAAGCACAGACAATAAAGCTGGATATTGGTAGAGGCTTATTCCCTGAAATATGCAGCTTTATCACTCTTTACCAATCGTTTCTCTCTAAAATTGATTGGGCAAAATCTCTCGTTGCTTCACCTGAGTGGTACCACCAAGATATATTTAAGGGAAAAGCTGGCAAATGCCCTTTAGGAGCATATTTTAAGTTAAAGTTTAAATCATCATAGGATTTCCAACCAAAAACGCCACCAAATAAACCTGCTTTTCCTCGCCAGCCCATCTTTTCTCCAAAATCGCCTACTTTTTTTGACACATCCCAATAAATTTGTTTTTGCGCCTTAAAACCAAAATGTCCATTACTATTCTGTGACCAAAGTTGATTGATAGTGCGTAAATCCTCAATGGGCAAGATTCTCAAATTTTGCTCAAAACCACGGTTAGCTATCTTTACTATGAGATCACAGGTTTCTTGGTCGGCTTTTTTCCATTCTCCCACTTTTAGTAAACTACTGAGTCTAGTATAGTCTATGGTCAAAGCCGTATTGATTTCGCTAGAAATCAGAGCAACGATTCCTTCTTCGGAAGTAGCGTTATCTAAATAATGTTGACTTTCTTGCCTAATTTTATTGATAACTGTTGGCGAAGTTAAGGGATTGATATATTGATTAATTTTGGCTTCGTAGAACATACAAGCAGCATTGCCTACTGCATAAATCATGAGGGCTTTAGCAGCAGCACTTATTATTTTACTGGGAATCATGCCATACTCTAGCCAGTCTATACCTGCATTAATAGCTCTTTCTCCCAAAAAAGCTGCACCAAAGGCTGTTAAAGCTTCAATTTTTCGTTCGGGTTCTTGTAAATTAAATCCATAAATATCGGCAATCTGATAAACCATTTCTGCCGATAGTTTGGTGATTTCTGGTAAATCGTACTTAGCTATCCCCCTGATAACAGCTTCTGCTGTCGGAATTCCTCTAACTAAATCCACTCCCGCCGCTTGTAACGATTTTTGAACAATAAGAACATGAGCAATTTCATAGGGAGATTTGTCTCAGTAGCTGTGCTTTAGCCTTTTAACAGACGATTCAGATGCAGCAAAATTAATTTCACAAATAGATTCACCAATCCAATTAACTAGACTATTCCAAGCATTTGAATTAGATTCTTGCTTCAGTTGTCGTAGTTGAGGATTAGCATTGACTTCAGTATTTATCTGAAGAATTTGTTCGCTGGGTTGTGGCGATGATGTTGTATTTGTCGGCGATGGTGCGGGTATTGATGCGGGT
>JARCMA010000021.1 GCA_030248405.1 Microcoleus sp. MP8IB2.171 | reverse complement strand
TGTCAAGCTGGACAAGGACTTGATTTACTTTTCTATATATTTGTTTCGATATTTTTACTGATTTAGCTATTGATTTAGCATACTAAGTAAGGAAGAACCTGAAAATTTGAGCGGTATCGGCGTTTTGAATTAGGCTTTGATAATCTTGTACGGAGGAGTCAACGAAAATAATTTGCTTAGTCATGGTTAATTTCCTGTTAGTTTTTGTTGGGTTTGGTCAAGATTAATCAGCTTGCAGTTGATTTTTTGCAATCAAGATGCTCAGAATCAGTGCCCGTTTTTGTTCATCGGAAATGAACACGGAAAACTCGTTATTTTTGCTCGTGGCTTCCAATATTTCGATCGACTAAACCACCCACAGGGCTAGTCATGGCTGCGTGAAACCGGGGGTTTTGCCGCAGGATGGCGGCGAGTAAGGTGGAACCGGAGCGCGGCAATCCTGATATAAAATGGATTTTATGGGGCATCGAGTTGGAAGATGTTTAAGGTTTCCAAGTAGTTTGCCTCAGTCAAGAAGAAGGCTGACGCTTGGTTGTAGATACTTGCCCTGACTGCGACACCTGTTAGACATTTAAATATTTTCTGGAGACAAGACAGTACATCCAGTATCTGAGACTCTATCTGCTTCAGGCTGGATGTTGCATAACTTTACGGGATTACCGCCTCGTTTTTGGGAAAATCTATCTGGCGGTAGATGGCACTCTAATGAGAATTATACTATAGTTTCCTGTTGGAGAACAATGTGATCGCGCTCACCAAAAACTAATGACCTATATCGTTGCTTTTTGCCGCGAAATATGGTATGCTGATGTGTTACAAAAAAGGTTGGGTTAAATAAAAGGTCGATCGACCATAAGTGCGATCGACCATAAGTGCGATCGCGCCTACGATGTTGGGTGCGAGAAACAACGGCTAAACCTACAAAATGCAAGTTATACCAATTTCATAAAGTAGCGCTAGATATTACCCCCCCAACCCCCCCTTACTAAGGGGGGGCTAAGACTTTATCTATAGCACATCTTTATAAAAATGCAAGTTATTTAATTCTCATTCCTAAGTACGATCTAACTACTCTCTACAAGCGTTTAACCAGTATCCAGCGCAACTCCAACGGCGGCGTTTCTTGCACCGGAAATAAATCGCGCCCGCTGGCCCAACTCACAAACCAAGGTGTCGGCGGCCACGCAGAATCAGGCAAATGTTTTTGTTCGTATTCAATCACCGATTGATCAGCAATAATTTCTAACGGCAAACCCTCGATGGCTGCTTGCAATTCTTGTCTGGTAATTAAATAAGACCAACACAATTCAGACATTTGTTTTGCCATTTCATCGGGTTCGTACCCATCTACAGCTAAGAAAGCGCTGAATAAGATAAACCCGCCGCTTAACACAGCATCGGACATTTTACCGAGGAAAAGGCGGACTTGTTCGGGATAGCGGAAGTGCGAGAGAACTTCGGTAGCAATGGCTAATTTGTACCGATAGGTTTTCATCCTCAATAATGGATCTAAAACGTCGCCTTGGGTGACATGAATCGGCAAGTTTTCGGCGGTGGCTGCTGCTGATAATTTTTCGGCAAATATGGGCGTTAGCTCGATCGCATCCACGGAATGCCCTAACCTTGCTAAAGGCAAACTATTGCGCCCTGGGCCCGCACCGACATCTAAAATAACTGCTTTACCCGGTTCACCTAATTCGGCGGCAATGGCGAGGACTTTGGCATCAGGATGGCTGCCAAATAAAGGTTCGGGGCGAATATCCGGCCAGCTATGATATTTCTCGGCCATTGATTCGACTTGAATCTTGGTATTCATAGTAATCCCGCCTGCTAAACCTGTTTGGGCATTGGCGGGAAAGTATGAGACTATGAGATTAGCGTGAGGAGAATTTTTGAATCCTTCTGCTAAGGCGTTGGCGATTAATATTCGCAAGTTTTCGGATTGAGTAGCATCGAGATTTTGTCCGAGGATATTTAGGAAGTCTGAGAGTAATTTTAGATAGTCGTCTAGCATTGATGGCAAGCAAGGCAGATAAAATTCTCCCTTGATGCCGATGTTCTTTTTGAGCCTTTCTTTGAGAATTAATTTCAGGCGATTGGAGTCTGTCAGCGGCGGCCCACTTTCGGGTGAGTCGCTGACGGGTAATTCGGGGGAAGATGCGCCACTGGTAAGGTTTTTAGTCACAATGTTTTTGATGGGATTCGGCAATAAGGGCGATCGCGCCTACCATAATTTTGTGCTCTTGTACCTGAATTCTCGCGTGCAGCGTTTCAGCCGTATCATCAGGCAATATCGGTACCGCAGCCTGCATTAAAATCGGCCCGCTGTCTACTTCCAAATGAGCGATGTGCACCGTACATCCCGTTATTTTAACCTTGGCGGCGAGTGCTTGTTCGACGGCGCGAATTCCTGGAAAACTCGGTAGCAGACTGGGGTGAATGTTAACAACTTTGTCGTGAAAAGCATCGAGCAAAACTTTAGTAACAATTCGCATCCAACCGGCCATCACTACCCATTCTACATCATGAGCTTGGAAAGTTTTAACAATTTTTGTATCTAATTCTTCGCGGCTTTTGCAATCGCGGTGATTGAGCAAAATCGAGGGAATGCCGTATTTTTCGGCGCGGGCTGCGGCTTTGGCTTCGGGATTGTTGTAAATTAATACTGGGATTTGAACATTAAGTTGTCCATGTTGCATGGCTTCGGCAATTACCTCGAAGTTGCTGCCGCTACCTGATGCTAAAATCCCTATTTTTAAGGGGGGATGAGTCGGATCGATCCTCTTCGTTGATGAGCCTCCCGTAGGGGCGGGCTTCGCTAACGAAGGAAAGCCAATCTCAGGAGAAATCAGGCTGGCATTGGAATTAACAGATACTGGATTAGCGGTCATAAATGCCATCAAAAATATTCACTTAGATTCTACAACAATATTATCAAAAAACTCTTCCCTGAGAAGCGAATAAATTTTCAGATCCCAATATCTGCCTTTGACAAATAGCTGCTGTCGCAAAATCCCTTCCAATTGCATCCCCACCTTTTCCATCACCCTCGCCGAAGCAATATTGTGAACTTCACATCGACCCACAATTCGATTCAGCAACATCTCCCGAAAGCCAAATTCAATAATTGCATTGACAGCCTCGCTCATGTATCCTTCGCCCCAATATCTCCCAGAAAGTGCGTAGCCAATCTCCGCGCGGCTGTGCGTCATACTCCATTCCACAAATCCGCAAGTCCCGATCAATTTTTTCTCAGCTTTGTGGACGATTCCCCAATCTACAAGCTCTCGTTTCTTGTACATTTTTGTCAGAGACTTGAGAAAGTATTTAGTGTCTTCTATGGAGGTGTGAGTTGACCACATTGTGTATTCTGATACTTCTGGGTTTGAGGCATACTCAAACATATCACTGGCATCGTTTAAAGTGATTTTTCGGAGCAGGAGCCTTTCAGTTTCTATAGTGGGTAAATTCGCTAATATATCGAGAAGGTTCATTGTGAGATTGACCTAGATTGTGATACCATTTAAAACTAAAAGCTAAAATTTACAAGCCAATGGTTCGGATTAAATTTGGGCGTTTTAACTGGTTGGATAATGATGCGATCGCAGCTTGGACATTTCTAGCCCCGGCTTTACTGTTTTTGGGTACTTTTTTGATTTTGCCGATCGCCTATTTATTTTACCTCAGCTTTACCAGCGGCAGCTTTACCCAGTCGGGAGTGCGTTGGATTGGCTTCAACAACTACTGGCGTCTAGTCACTAACCCGGATTTTTGGCAAATTCTCCAAAATACGCTCTATTTTACTACTGCAACAGTCATTCCCAGTTTATTGATTCCATTGGGCTTAGCAGTTTTGCTAAATCGCTCGTTTGCTTGGCGAGGAGCTCTCCGCACCGCTTATTTTATCCCTTCGATTACCTCTTTAGTTGCCGTTGGCTTGGGTTGGCGGTGGTTGTTTCAAACCGAAGGCCCGGTGAATGATATGTTAATGGCGATCGGCTTAAATCCAATTCCTTGGCTGAGTAGCACAGTTTGGGCAATGCCAGTCATAATCTTGCTCAGTGTTTGGAAACAATTAGGCTTTAATATGGTAGTATTTTTAGCAGGATTGCAAGCAATTCCGGTAAATCGTTACGAAGCCGCAGAATTGGATGGAGCTAATGCTTGGCAGCAATTTTTGTACATCACTTTACCCGGTTTGCGGCCGACTTTAGTATTTGCTACCGTGACTACAGCTATTTTTACCCTGCGGAGTTTCGAGCAAGTTTACGTCATCACCGGCGGCGGCCCTTTGAACTCTACTAATTTGCTAGTTTATTATATTTACGAGCAAGCTTTTTCGCAATTTGATTTTGGCTATGCAGCCGCTGCGGCAACTTTCCTGATGGCTATAGCTTTGATATTAGTTTATGTTCAGCTTCGAGTTTGGGGCGAAGATTCTTAATTAGGTAGGGGTATGGCGATTAGTACCTTAAGACTAAAATCCATCACAAATCTCGCTTATCGCGTAGTCTAGATCCCCCTAAATCCCCCTTATGTCGGGGGACTTTTAAGCTCTTGTCCCCCCCCTTTTTAAGGGGGGTTAGGGGGGATCGAGAGGCTCATGTTAAGCGACAAAATATTGGTAACTTTTGAGGTTAATGCGAATAAAATGTGCAATTAACAGGATTCCCAATTACTAATTCCCAATTTTATATTCCATGTGCTCTGCTGTTTGTGCGGCTTGCGCTGTTCCCAAAAGCCTGCCGACAACGTGCAAAGACATATCAATTCCCGCAGCAATTCCCCCAGAAGTAATGATTTTGCCGTTATCTACAAATCGCTGATTTTCGACAACAGTTGTGTTGGGAGCTAATTCTCTCAATAACTCCAAAGCCCGATGGTGTGTAGTTGCTGCTAAATTTTCCAACAAACCAGCTTTTGCCAAAAGCAGCGAACCCGTACAGACAGAAAGCACTAATTCTGCTGTTTGCGAACAATCTTTTATCCAGTTAATAACTGCTGAATTATCGATTAACTTTCTCGTACCTTGTCCTCCCGGTACAATTAAAATATCCGGTGGCGGACAATCGGAAATGGTGCAGTCGGGATTTACGCTCAAACCATTGCGGGCGTTGACAGCACCTGGATGTTCGGCTACGGTAGAGACTGCAAAAGGTCGCTCGCCCTTACTTAATTCTGATGCCACCGAAAACACTTCAAAAGGGCCTGCAAAGTCCAGTACCTCGACATCATCGAACATTAAAATAGCTACATTTTTAGTTGGCATAAAACATACTTCTGATAGAGACCCAAAATATCGGCAATTTGTTATCGTATAACTGGTATAATTTAAATTATTAAAGCTATGCCGAACAATATTCGCCACCGCGCCATAAAAATCTGTCTTTTGTGTCTTGTTTGCTTTTTAGCAATTGCTGTTACGCCAATTTTTACGCCCGCTCAATCCACAACTCAATTAGAATTTCGCATTACTCAATTAGAACGTCAAATTTCTGAACTCCGAGGACAAATCTACAGTTTGCAGAATCAAGGTTCTAGAGTTAACCGGCCTCAGTCTCCTTCCCCTTCCGGTTCTGGTCGCACCAATCCTAGAACGCTGTCGGGAGACCAGATGTTTGATAATTTAGCAACTTTGGCAATTGAAACTAAGCAAGATGTTATTAAAATTCAAGAGCGGCTGTCAAAGCTAGAAGCGTCGAGAAATCGCTAGAGAAGTCATTAGTTAGAAGGAAGAAGGAAGAGGGAAGAAGGAAGAAGGATGAAGTAATAGGGAAGAAGGATGAAGTCATATTCTCCCCAACTCAAAACTCAAAACTCTCTCCCTCTCCCCCTCACCCTCTCTCCCATTCTCTGACGTTGAGGTCGAGAACAGCAGGGTCTGCTAAAAGTTAACTTGCAGAACTATTCAATGATATGGAAATAATAGGCTGCAACCAGAAAATTGATCGCTAACAGCCCCAAAAACCAGGCCGCGCGAAAGGTGTAAGGGAATTTGCCCGTTTTCATCACGGAGTCGGATTTTAATTGGTTCTTCGCTATCTCTGCCATAGGTAAAGCTCCTAATTCATAATGTCACTCTATTTACAAATAGCAGAGAGCGTCGCACTTATGCACAATCCTCTAGAGTTATTTTTTGTAACAAGGAGTTTATACCGAGTTGAATTCAGATTAATTTCAATCGATCGCTCCTGCGTGGTATGAACTGCGGACGAGAGGCCCCGATCGCACGCGCTCAAACCCCATCTCTCGGGCGATCGACCCGAAACGGTCAAATTCGGCCGGAGTCCAGTATTTACGCACTGGGAGGTGCTCTAGAGATGGTCTCATGTATTGACCGAGGGTGAGCCGATCGCACTTGGCATCCCGCAAATCAACCATCGCTTCGACAATCTCGGCTGCAGTTTCCCCGTGGCCCAACATCAAACCGGATTTTGTGGGAATAGTTGGATCAAATTCCTTGACAATACGGAGAACGTCGATCGAGCGATCATACTTCGCCCCCCTCCGCACCGGCCCTTGCAACCGACGCACCGTCTCAATATTGTGGTTGTAACAAGCCGGTTTAGCCTCCACCACCGTGCGAATCCGATCTCGCTGCAACTCATCGAGCCCAGAATTCTCCCCCTGTGGACTTCTCCCCATTCCTCCCCAAAAATCCGGCGTCAGTACCTCAACTTCAGTATGCGGGTTTAGAATGCGGATTTGGGCGATCGTCCTGGCAAACCAACCCGCGCCCCCATCCGGCAAATCATCCCTCGCCACCGAAGTCAGCACCGCATAGCGCAAACCCAACAACTGCACAGCCTCGGCCACCTTTTCCGGTTCCTCCGGGTCTAGCGGCATCGGAGAATGACCTTTATCTACTTGACAAAAAGCACAAGCGCGGGTGCAAGTCGGCCCCATCAGCAAAAAAGTCGCCGTTTTTTGCGCGTAGCACTCGCCCCGGTTGGGACATCTCCCCTCCTCACAAATCGTGTGAATTTGCCGCTGTTTGATAATTTTTTGCACTTGGGAAAGTTCGCTAGCTTTGCCAACGGGCCTACGCAACCACTCCGGCATCGCCTCGATTTCACCCCGCATTTGGGCGGCAATTGCTTTGACAGTAGCAGTTTGAGGAGTTTGGGGCGACATATAATTAAGTGGCATTGAGTTAATATAGTCGATCGTATCCGAAATCAAAGCCCCTGAACTTGTAGGAGTATCACCCCAAATCAGAATCGCGCCGAGGTGCAACAAAACTAAACTCGCCCAGAATTATGGGTAGAATTCTGTTAGGGATATACTGAAGGTTGCAAATCATCACTCATTCATTACTGAAGGAGTCAGTCGTGGCTGGTCAAAAAATCTTGGTAATCGATGACAGTAAAGTCATCCGCGTCCGAGTCCGAGAGATGTTGCCTCAGGGTAACTTTGAAGTTCTAGAAGCAAAAGACGGCGAAGAGGGACTCAAACTGATCCGTCAAGCCCGACCGAATCTAATTATGTTAGATTTTCTACTGCCCAAAGTCAGCGGTTGGGAAGTGTATCAAAAAGTGCAAGCCCATCCTGAGCTTTCCAAGATACCTTTGGTGATCATGTCGGGCCGCGAAGAAGAGGTGATGGAAAAAATTCCGAAACCCTTTGAGAAGCATTTTTTTGCATTCATCGCCAAACCGTTTGAGAAGAAGCAGCTAACCGAGGCGATCAAATCGGCGATGGTACTGGCGAAAAAGAAACCAGTGCCGGAAGCCCCAGCCGCCGCCGCTGCACCCAGCTCTGGAGCGGGCGCCGCCGAAATTCAGGCGATGACTGTGAAAATGGCGAAAATGCAAGCGGAAATTGATGACTCAAAAAACAAATGACTCAGGTGATTACGATCATCAAGCAGAAATTGAAATAATTCTGCTGTTTTTTGAAGGCACTTATGTAGAAGGAAACTTCCACACCGTGAAACTTTCAGTTGAGTCTCAAGGGCTGCGATTTTATCTGCATTTTTTTGCCAAATTGTTTGAGCGAGTGCGATCGCCAATAGCCTGGAACTGGTTTCTCAAAATTCCAGTGAGAAAATCAATTAAAAGTTAAAAATAAAACAAGGGAGGAAATTAATTATTAATTAATATTAGGATTTTTAATTCCCGCTCGCTCCACACTCAATTATTAACTCCTCAGTCTCATTTTTTTGGTTAATGACTAACGACTATTCCGATTTTTTGCCTCAACTTCGTGCCTCAACTGAGCAATTATTGAAAAGATTAGACTGCTTCGATCAAGCGCAGGTATTAGCGATCGGAGATTTGACCTTGGACGAGTTTCTTACCGGACAAGTAGAGCGAATTTCCCGCGAAGCACCTGTGTTGATTTTGCGCTACGAAAATACTCAGCAAGTACCAGGAGGTGGCGCAAATGCTGTCTATAATTTAGCCAAACTGGGAGGCAAAGTAAAAGTTGCTGGTTTGGTGGGAAAAGACGACCAGGGAAAGGCTTTGTGCGGTATTTTTGAGGCGGCGGGAATTGATACGGCTGGGATTTTAATCGATTCGCAGCGTCCAACTGTCACCAAAACTCGAATTTCCGGGCACGCGCGGCAGTCGGTGACTCAGCAAATTGTCCGAGTCGATCGCAAATCGGATGAGTTGCCGGATTTAGATTTGCAGTTGCAACTGGCAGACTACATCCGGCAGCAAATACCGACAGTAGATGCAGTGGTTTGTTCCGACTACGGCGACGGAGTTTTGACGAATTTGGCGATCGAATCGGCAGTGGTTCCCGGCAAAACAATTGTAGACGCTCAAACAAATTTGCAGCGATATTCTGGAGCAATGCTGTTTACTCCGAACTTGCCCGAAGCCGAGCAAGCCGTCGGATATGCTATCAAAAACCCTCAAACTTTAATGCAAGCAGGACGCGATTTGTTGAACTTAACTCAAGCTCAAAAAATCCTGATTACTCGCGGCGAAGAAGGGATGACTTTGTTTGAAAGGGCGAACGGCGAAGAAATCAAAAATTCACCCCCTCCAACATCCATTTGTGAAAAGGGGGAATTTGCCATTCAAAGTTGGGACATTCCCCCTTTTAACAAGACTGATGTATTCGACGTAACCGGTGCTGGAGATACAGTTGTAGCAGCAATGACTTTAGCTTTGTGCGTCGGTGCATCCGGTTGGGAAGCTGCAGTTTTGGGCAATTTAGCGGCTAGTATTGTCGTGCGTCAATTCGGTACGGCAACGACGACAGCAGACGAAATGAAAGAAGCTTTGAAAGCAATGAGTTTTGAGTAGTCAGTTGTTATTGGTAATTGGTAATTGGTAATTGATTGTTGGTAATTGATTGTTGGTTTTATTGGTTATTTGTTACCAATCCTCAATGCCCAATGCCCAATTCCCAATTCCCAATGCCCAATTCCCAATGACTACTGACTACTGACTACTGACTACTGACTACTTACTCTTTTTCAAAAGTTGTCCCTTGTTATCAATAGTCAAACCGCTATTGGGAAAATCGCTCTTTGTCAAACGGTCAATCAACCCCACAGTCCTAAAATTGTTATCAATAGCCGGCACACCTCGCCCGTCAAGTTGGATGGGGATAATCTTGCCAGAAACAAAATCCCCTTGCGGAGTCATTTTCACATCCAAAATTAGAGATTTACCGAGTGCTCCTGCCGTGGACAAAGTGCGATAACCCAAAAAATTGCCCAGGGAATAAGCAATCAATTTCCCTTTATAAAGTTCCATCGCTCGGGGAACGTGCGGGCCATGGCCCAAAATCAAATCGGCTCCCGCATCAATCATCGTCCGCGAAAACAAAACCATATTTCCCCGGTTTTCTCCGTAAAAGAACTCAGTTTTATTTCTCACATTCTGAGCTCCAGTTCCTTCAGCTCCAGCATGAACTGATATCACTACAATATCAGCCTTTTCCTTAGCTTTTTTGACAACTTCTGCTCCCGCTTTCAATTCCAGCAAGGAATTGTGAACTTCGCCGTAGTTGCTGAAACCGATAAAGGCAAAATTCACACCCTTGACATTTTGATAAACAATTTGATCTCTTTTACCAACAGCCTTCATGCCATTGCTGTCGATGTTTTTAATCGTGTCCTTAAATCCCTGCTCGTTAAAATCGTAAGAGTGATTGTTGGCAACATTCAAAATATCAAAACCAACATCTTTGAAAATTTTGGCATAACTCGGAGGCGTCCGAAAGGCAAACAGCATTCGTCCGCCGCCTGCTTTGGAACTGTAAGGATAATCGGTCATCGTGCTTTCAAAATTGCCAAACAGAATATCAGCTCCTTTGAGGTACGGTTTTACCGACTCTAATAACATCTCTTTTTTTGCCGGCAGTTTGTTGTAGGGATAATTTGTGCCGGGGATCATGTCACCAACTGCTTTGATGCTGACAGTGGCGGGCACAATGGCAGGTTTTTTGGCAGCCGGGGAGGGCGATTTTGGAGCGGGAAGGGGTTTGGCTGCGGCGGCTGGTGCTGGTGTCGAGCTCACTTCTTGTACCGCAGGCTTTGACGTTAGAGGGTTATTAGTAACGGTGGTTGAGGATTTGTAAAGTTGAGAACCCAGAACAAAGCCGGATATCGGTACGAGAATTAGACTCAGAGCACCGACTGACAGCCCAGATTTTTTAGTTTGAGTGCGGGCTAACTCTGGCTGCGGTGATGGCTTTTGCTGCTTTTGGTTTGGGGTTTTTCGAGTTGGGATTTTAGGGGGTTGGGGCGGAGATTTTTCTGGTGTTTGAGTGGGCGCAGTTGTGACATTTTGAGGTTTTTCTAGCTTGGGCAAAGTCACAGGAATGGGAGAAGTGGCTACACTAGCGG
>JARCMA010000192.1 GCA_030248405.1 Microcoleus sp. MP8IB2.171 | reverse complement strand
CCAATCCTCTTCCTTCCAGGTAGAGGTCGCTATCTTGCGGTCAACTGTCAACCCTTCGACTTCGCTCAGGGCAAGCTGTCAACTGTCAACTGTCAACTGTCAACTGTCAACTGAATAGGAAGCAGTTGATTTTGGCAAAACCAGCCCACGCCCTAGGCTGATTTATTTGCACCTACCTGCTTACTCAAACCGAAAAGTTTCTGTCATTAATTTAGCCTGGACACTTTCGGCAAGAGATTCCACCAATGGTTGAGCTATCTTAATGTCGCCCTGCGGTTGAATGGGAAGGATGATACTGACAGCAACCCAAGAGGCGCGGCGGTTCGATAGCCTAGCAATGCTGTCTTCCCAAAACCAGCGACTGGTTGCTGGAGAACCCCCGTTAGGCCAAGCGTACCACTGCACGACAGCAAAAGTTTGTTGGGGAGTCCAGCTTCGGAAAAACCTCGCCTCGACAGTAGGCGGTGGCTGGTCGGGTATTGGTGCTAATTTAACTGTAAACCTCAAAGTGCGATGAGAATCGGTTTGCCACCGGTGAAATCCATCGATATCTAGCCATTCCACTTGGGGCTGGTTTTTGGGGTAATTTTGAGGCAACAGCAATAAAATGGCAATTGTTTTATCCTTTTTAATTTCTTCAACTAACCATCTGTGAGTGCCAATTTGGACGTTATTCTGAACGGCTATAACCTGCCACTCAGGAATTTTTATCCCGTTTTGGCGCACACTTCTTAATTGCTTAAGGTTGGCAAGGGTTGGCGGGTTTGTCCAAGGCCATCTTCCCGTCGCGTAGCCGGGAATTGCTACTGCTCCAACTAATACCAGCAAAAACACCAGTACCATAATTTTAGATAATTGATACCGCCGCAGTAGTTTCTGTGCTGAAATCATCTGTTTCATTAATTGCCAGACTGACTTGGGAAATACTTGTCCATCCCGTTGAGGAGAAGTACCAATAACCCTAGTATACAAGCAGAATATAAATCTCCGCCCCATCCGGCGTGCAGCCAAGTAAAAAGCGCCTCTCTTTGGGTTCCGTGAAAGTAAGTTAGCAAAGTATTGCGAAAAATGTTGGAAGTGATGCTAATAATGGATGTAATCACTAGAAACAAAAGACTTTTTTTGCGAGAGTTCCAAACTCCCGTCCAATCCAGCAAAATTAAGCTGACGTAAAGACTGGTAAACAGCATTTTTAAGCCTGCACAGTGTGGAGCAACTTCTACAATGCGCTCGTTTACGTACAGATAAATTGCTTCCACTCTCACGTTGATACCAACCTTAATTAATATCCAGCCTGATGTTTCAGCAATGAATTGCTGTAAGGGCAAGGCGTAGGGTTCTATGAGGTAAGGAATGTGGTTCGGCGAGGCCAGAAATACGAATAAAAGCGGCATCGCCTGCAATTGCAAGCCGGGAATTCCTTTTAAAGATAAGCAAATGCTGGCCAGCATTACGGGGAGGGATAAATTTACTAAATCGCTCAAGCGACTCAGATAAAAAAGCGTGGCTAGTACCAGCAAAAAGCCTCCCAAAGGATGCGGTGAGTTGGGCAAGCTGCGCCAGCACTTTCGGTTCATCCAAGCAATATAAGCTGCGTAGGGCAAACCAATTAGTCCGTGGCTGAAATATTCGTGTTCGAGGCTGATGCTTTTGTTGAGCCAGCCGTCGTACCAGTGTACTAGCAGGGGGGCGTACAGCAGCACTAGGAGCACCGTGATACCTTCCGCCAGGAGGTATCGCTTGAAAACAATGCGAATTTTGCGCTGGATGTGCATGGTTTGAGAAGTTTTAAGATTGCCGCGCTGGATTCGCAACGCTTTCGGGTTTTAAACTGTGAGTTAAAGATTTGTTAATTCCCCACAAAAACGCTTGGAGAACCGCACCCTACTGCTTGAAACACCTCCAGCATAAGTTTTATGAACAATTAGCAATTCAATGATAGTACGATCGCCCGTACAACCTGCTCAATCTGAGTATTACTCAATCCGGGATACATTGGCAATGATAAAATCTGTTGGCAGAGAGTTTCTGCGTGGGGGAAGTCGCCGGGATTGCCTAAGTTTTGGTAGGCTGGTTGCAGGTGGCAGGGTACGGGATAGTGGATGCCTGTTTCAATGCCTTCTCCGGCGAGTTTTTGCTGGAGGGTATTGCGGTTAATTGGGCTTTTCTCAGTAATTTGGATCGCATAGATGTGATAAATGTGACCTGAACTGCTGTGATTGGCGATCGGTACAATGCCTTTATGTTTCAGGGGCTCTAGTAAAGTATTGTAGTGTTGAGCGGCTAATGTGCGATCGCGATTCCATTTTTCTAAGTGCGGCAATTTAACATTGAGCACGGCGGCTTGCAAATTATCGAGGCGGCTGTTGGTACCGATTTCTGTGTGCAAATACTTGCTTGGTGCTCCGTAATTGCGGAGAGTTCGCATTTTGTCTGCGATTTCTGCATCGTTAGTAATTAACATCCCGCCGTCGCCAAAAGAACCGAGGTTTTTGCTGGGATAAAAGCTGAATGCTGCTGCTTTCCCAATGGAACCTGCGCGGTATCCTTCTCTTTCGGCTAAATGTGCTTGGGCTGCATCTTCAAATATGATTATCTCGTGGCGGTTAGCCAAATCTAAAAGTTGCCTGGGCGACACCATTTGACCGTATAGATGTACGGGGATAATTGCTTTAGTTTTTGAGGTAATCGCTGTTTCGGCTGCTGTCAGGTCAATCAGGGCGGTTTCAGGGTCACAATCTACGAGAATAGGTGTAGCCTTTGCTTGAATCACACCAATTATGGTGGCGATAAACGTGTTGGCTGGGAGAATCACCTCGTCTCCTGGATGAATCCCGCAAGCTTGGAGTCCCAGGGCGATCGCATCTGTTCCGCAAGCCACTCCTACACCGTATTGTACTCCACAAGCTGCTGCAAATGCTGTTTCAAATTCTGCCAGTGCTTGACCTAAAATAAAGTCTCCTCGCTCGATAATTTTCCCAAGTGTTTCTGTTATTTGGGATTGAATTGGTTGGTGTTGCAGGGAGAGGTTGACAAAAGGAACTTTTTGTGGGTAGAAACTCATAAATAATCTGGCTAGCAATTATTTATATTAACATTAAATTTGCCCGATGTAGGGTTCGCAATTAACACATTTTTCTGATCGTCAAATTCGCTTATAATTATGAAAATGATTTTTTTTAACCGCAGAGAACACAGAGAGCGCAGAGGAATTAGGAGAGGAGGTTGATCGCACTTTTTTGCTGTCTTGTCAATCAAATCATTTTTTTGATAATATAGAATCAGAGATTTTTTTGATGGGCGAAATTATGGAATACAAAAAACTAGGCGACAGCGATTTATCAGTATCTGAAATCTGTTTGGGTACGATGACTTACGGCCAGCAGAACACCGTTGAGGAAGCGGCCCAACAGCTCGATTTTGCGATCGATAGAGGCATCAACTTTATCGATACGGCAGAAATGTATCCGGTGCCGGGAAAACCGGAAACTCAGGGAAAAACCGAGGAATATATCGGGGAATGGCTGGTGAAACAGCAGCGGGATAAGGTTATTATAGCGACGAAAGTGGCGGGGAGAAGCACTCGATTAAAGTGGATTCGGGAAGGGAAAAATCAGATCGATCGCCCAAATGTCGAAAAAGCGCTGAATGACAGCCTGAAGCGCCTGCAAACTGACTACATCGACCTGTATCAGATCCACTGGCCCGATCGCTACGTGCCGCTATTTGGCGCGCCGGACTACGATATTACTCAAGAACACGAAGCTGTACCAATTTTAGAACAGTTAGAGGTATTTGCTGACTTGATTAAAGCTGGCAAAATCCGCTATTTGGGTTTGAGTAACGAAACGCCTTGGGGAGTTTGCGAGTTTTGCGAATTAGCAGAAAAACACGGTTTGCCGAAAGTTGTTTCGATTCAGAATGCTTTTAGTTTGAGCAATCGGACTTTTCACATGAATTTGGCAGAAACTTGCCGTTTTAAGAATGTGGGATTGATGGCTTACAGTCCTTTGGCTTTCGGGATATTAACGGGTAAATACTTAAATGGAATACCGGACAATTCGCGACTGGCTTTGTTTGCTGGATTCGGTCAGCGTTACGATAAAACTAATCTGAATGATGCGGTGAAAGCGTATATTGAGATTGCTCAAAAGCACGGTTTAAGTCCGGCGCAGATGGCTTTGGCCTATGTGCGATCGCGCTGGTTTGTGACTAGCACAATTATCGGTGCAACATCGATCGCACAACTTGAGGAAAATCTCAGCAGTTTGGATGTGACGCTGGATAAAGAGATTGTAGCAGAAATTAATTCTGTGCACGCTAAGTATCCGAATCCGACACCGTAATCCTCATTAGTAGGTTGGGTTTAGATAGCGAAACCGACGTTTCACTTCGCCCAACTTACTACTTTTTTAATATCGTGTCTGTGGTTTATGGTTATCCTGTAGATTGTTTAATTTTGTCCTAATTAAATAGGAGTAGTCGCCATGAATAGTAGTCAAAAATTTAATTTTAAATTAGCAGAGCGTTTCTTAGAAGACTGGGCCGATCCTCCAGAAGATCCATTAGGAGAGCTTTCTCATTTTGAAATGGGATGGCGCAGTTTTTGTTTTGAATACAACCATAAAGTTTTAATAGAAATAGGTGATGCTCAAAAAGAGGTATTTTTAGATCCAGATATCTGTATGATGATGGAGAGTAACTTACCACTGGAAATTGCTGAGCTATCACAAGGTAAACCAATAGAAATAGAGTTTGGTGAGAGTTGGTTCACTATTATATTGCTACCAATCGACAACAAGATTAACTGCACTTTGATCAAGTTTGGAACTTCATGCTGGGAAAAGCAGTTTGAACTCGATCGCGCTCAAGTATTAGATGCGCTGAGAGGTTTTCTGACTGAAGTCATGCAGCTAGCAGTAGATAAGGGTTTCATCACAGCCGAGGAGAAGGAGGAGTTTGTTACTGCGGCTTTTTCTGCTGGTAATATCGATGCTGTGGCGATCGCCCAGTAGTTTGTTTGGGTGGTGTGAAGGGCGATCGACCTTTTTTATATATTTCTGAAACCCATTACCATATCTGCCCGCGAGCGATTCAATCGGCGCTCAATTCTTAATAGATATTTAGGTTGAGTTGGCATCCACT
>JARCMA010000191.1 GCA_030248405.1 Microcoleus sp. MP8IB2.171 | reverse complement strand
GTTGTGGCTCCGGGCCCGGAAACCGCTGCCCCAAACTATGCTGAGGCTGATGGCTTGGTGGCCGATCGAGAATTGGAGGCGCTGTGGGTTTGCTCGGCTGACTGCGTGCCGGTGCTGATTGCTGACGATCGCACGGGACTCGTTGCAGCAGTTCACGCGGGTTGGCGCGGGACTGCTGCTAAGATATTACCAGAGGCGATCGCTCAACTTGTGGCACAAGGCAGTCAACTAGAAAATCTGAAGATTGTTATGGGGCCGGCGATCGCTGGAGAGGTTTACCAGGTATCTGTGGAAGTAGCAGCGGAACTGGGAGCCACTATTGCTCCTAAGAGTGCCGTTAGTGCGACAGCCGACGGCATTCTAGAGTTTTTGCACCAACTGCCGGAAACGCCTGTCTTGGCCGATCCAGAACCGGGAAAGGTACGCTTGGATGTTCGCCTCTGCAATGCTTTGCAATTGCAGCAGTTGGGAATCGATCTTTCTCAAGTGGCGATCGCTCCTTTCTGTACTTATTCTGACTCGGCTCGCTTTTTTTCGTACCGCCGCGATCGACTTAAAAAAGTCCAGTGGTCGGGAATTGTGAGCGCCGGCGGGACAAGTTCCTTCTGAGGGCATTTGGCAGAAGGTAAAATTTTAGACCGCCAAGATAAAAATAAAAATCTTTGGATTCATTATTTTTTATTTCCAAATGCCAAATGCCTTCTAGTTTCTACCTTCCTAAGGTTTGCTGGTTCCTGTTTTAAAGCACCAAAAACTAGCAGCAAAACTTTTTGGAAAGCGGCCCAAGCCCCCGCCCCGCTTTCCTCTCTTGTTAAGATTACTCTATAACGAGAGTCTTCAGCGGGTTATTACCATGAGTGAGCCAACTCCCTATCAACTGCTTGAAGTCGATGAAGATGCTTCCTTTGATGAAGTGCAAGAGGCCCGCACGCGCCTAGGTGAGCAGTACAGCGGTGACAAGAAACGTTTGGAATTGATCGAAGCAGCTTACGACGCGATCCTCATGGATCGCCTGCGGCAGCGACAGGAAGGTAAAATTAAAGTGCCCGAACGCATCCGCTTTCCTGAGCGGCTGACGCCCCCGCCCGCAAGCTTTACTCCGTCTCCTCCTAGTGGCAGCCCTGCTTGGTTGCAGCGGCTAATCGATACTCCTAGTCGATCGGACATTTTGTTGCCGGCTGGGGTGTATGTGGGGTTAGGCGGACTGAGTATTTATCCGGCGGCTAATGATTCTTTACTACAGTTGACTCTAGCTCTTGGAGTCGGCTGTTGTCTTTATTTTGTTAATCGCAAGGAACAAAAATTTGGTCGCGCCGTGCTCCTGACTGTGGCTGGCTTGGTTATAGGCTTGTTGCTGGGAGGTCTTTTGGGATCTTTGGTCACTCCGGCATTAATAACAACAGAGAAATTTATCGCTTTGTTTACGTTTTTAATTCTGTGGCTGGTCAGCGGTTTTCTGCGATAGTCAGCAGTCAGTTGACAGTTGACAGTTGACAGTTGACAGTTGACAGTTGACAGTTGACAGTTGACAGTTGACAGTTGACAGTTGGCAGTTGGCAGTGGTTAATTATTGTTATTGGTTGGTTCGTAGTTTTTAGGTGTTAGTAGTTAGTTGATTGTTACCAATTACCAATTACCAATTACTAATTAACAATTACCAATAACTAATGACTGTTGACGGTTGACTAATGATTGATGATTGATGACTGTTGACTACTGACTACTGACTACTGACTACTGACTATCTAAGATAATCTCAACTGCTTCGCTCAAATTGTTAGCAATTAAATCCGGTTGGTGCATTTCTAGTTGGGTGCGATCGCGAATTCCGCACAAAACACCAATTACCTTGACACCGTGTGTTTTTGCTGCTATAATGTCTGCCTCCGTATCCCCAACCATCCAAATGTCAGAAGCCGGCGGTAGTTCGGCAAGAGCTTTTGCCATCAACAGGGGCTTATCTTTGACATCCCCGGTTTTAACGTAATCGTTGGGGAGGCAATAGCGACGGTTTTCTGGGAAAAATTTCCCTAAATTGCAGCGGTTGAAGGCTTCATCTAGTTCCCTAACGCGGCGCATGGTCATCACCGCTAAGTCTACTCCAGCGCGCTGCACCTTTTCGAGAGTTTCCAGAGCGGTGGGAACTGGTTGATCATAAATCATGTAGGGTAGGGTGTGGACGGTTTGACGGCGTTTCTGGGCAAAATCGCGGGCTTGGGCTGCGTCTAATCCTGAGAGAATGCCAATTTCGGTTTCGGGAACCCGCGCGCGCTTCATGTCCCAAAACTCGGCTTTGGGGAGTTCTCGCACTCCTTGGCCCGAACGCTGAGTCTCGGCGAGACAATGCTGGTAAACTCGGTAGTAGCGATCGGACACGTCCATAATCGGGCCGTCAAAGTCGGTAATAAGTCTCAGCATTTAGCAGAGTATTTTTAAGCTTTTATACAAATTCTTCGATACTATATCATTTAAAGGTAACACTTTCTTTACAAAAATTGACACAAATACCTAGGGGAGGTAAGGTCTATAGGAATGGTGCTAATTAAAGCAAACATTTGAATTAAACTGTGCTGTTCCTCAACTTTAGCGGTTGTAAGCCATATCGGGGAATTTAAAATTAAAATGTGCCACACAAATAGTGTAAACCGCTACATATTGTTCATAAATCTCAACCTCAATCGAGGCTGATTGTGGCTGCGCTTTATCAAAAAAAGTTGGTCAAATTAATATTTGGTCTCATTTTTGAAATCAGCAAAAAAACTGCTTGGAGAATTTAAAGTGTACTGTTTGCATAAATTAGCCAGCGCTAACAGGTGATGACATATGCCAGTATAAAAATTTTCATGATAAATCGCAGCCAAACAACAACTAACTTTACCGGCTAACCTTTGAGAGAGATGCTCTACAATAACGAGATGCTTCCCACATTAACTGTAGAGAGCAGCCCCAGAAGTATTAATATTCTTCTTTATAAGCTGTTATCCTTACGCAGGATTGAATACCTCACAGTCGATCGGGAACTTAAGATTAAAGAAATATCTTTGAAAGTGCAAGATTTTGCCTACATTCATGAGGAAGTAGGCGAAGGGAAAGACGTGCGCGATAGTTTTCCCGAACTAATCGGAATTGAAGGACTCCTTGAAGATATTATTGAAGAACGACAGCAAGATTGTCAGTTAAAATCAATTAGCCGAGTTCTCAAAGACGGCTCTTATTTGTATCTAGATTTGTACATTTTTGGTTATAAGGGACAAGCCAATGCTGACAGATTGATTATTTTATGCGAAGATGTGACAGATAGCATGGGATCTCAGCCAACCATCGTTCAGGCTGCCAAAAAAACAAGTATTAAAGGCGATAACTTAGCTGCGGCTGGCGATTATATTGACAAAATTATTAATTCCCTAGGGGATGTTTTGTTCGTAACAGGAACATCGGGGCAAATCAAAAAAGTGAATCAAGCTGCACAGCAATTATTTGGATATACCGAATCGGAATTAATCGGCCAATCCATATCCATGATTACGGCTGAGGAGGAATTGTTACGCAAAGTCAGCCAGCTACCTCCTGCACTTAAAAGCGAATATTGGCCTCAAGTAAAAGTAGCTTGCCAAACGAAAATAGGTTTAAAGCTGATTGTTGCGTTTTCATGCTCTACTTTCGAGACAAGCACAGGAAGCCCGGATGCAGATAGCGAGGTTATACAAGATTTTGTTTATATCGGCAAAGACATTACTAAGCAACAACGCATAAAAAAGTGTCAAGAAGCACAGTATGCTGTGACTCATATCCTGTCAGAATCAACTTCTCTAGATAGCGCAACTCCGAAAATTTTGCAAGCTATTTGCCAAAGTTTTGGGTGGGATTTTGGCGAACTTTGGACGCCTGCCGAGGCGGAGAAAGAAACTAGATTGGGTGAGGAAATAAAATCTGAAAAAGATCCGCTTTGGTGCCTGCCACTTTGCTGTCTGATCGAGGAAAATCCTTGTTGGCGGCGGGTTGCAGTTTGGCAGGCAGCGGAGGAAGTTAGGGAGTTTGCCGAAAACGATCAGCAGATTACTTTGGCTGCGGGTGAGGGTTTGCCGGGATCGGTTTCCAGAAGCGGTTCTACGCAGTGGATTACTGATCTTGTGGGCGATCGCAATTTCGTGCGATCGCGCTTGGCCGAGGAAGCGGGACTGCGATCGGGATTCGGTTTCCCCATTCACGCTAGGAGCCAAGTTGTAGGAGTAATGACTTTTTTTTGCCGGGAAGAACTGCCACCGGATCAAGATTTACTTCAGATCATAGCTGTGGTAAGTTCTCAATTAGGGGAATTTGTCAAGCGCAAATATGCAGAGCAAGAATTGCAAGAAGCTGAAGCTTCAATCCGATTTTTGTACGAACAAGAAAAACGGCAAAGTGAAGAATTAGCTCGGCAAAATTTAGCTTTAGAACAAGCCAAATTAGAATTACAAGCAGCTAACATGGAATTGCAGCGGCTCGCTTCGGTGGATGGATTGACTCAAATTCCAAACCGCCGCTGTTTTGACAAAAAATTGGAGTTAGAATGGGAGCGGATGGAGCGAGAAAAAGAGTCGCTTTCTTTAATTTTGTGCGATATCGATTTTTTCAAACTTTTCAACGATCATTACGGGCATCAAGGAGGCGACGAATGTTTAAAACAAGTAGCCCAGATTTTAGCTAGCAACGCTCAGCGGGCAGGAGATTTAGCCGCCCGCTACGGCGGCGAAGAATTTGCGGTGATTTTGTCACAAACCGATATGAAAGGAGCAATGCGGGTAGCTGAATCAATTCGCAGCGATTTGAAAGCTGCGGGAATTTTTCACGCTGCTTCCAAGGTAAGTAAGTTTATAACTCTCAGTATGGGGATCGCTAATACTGTACCTGCTGCTGGTTTATCGATTGAGGAGTTAATTGGACAGGCAGATCGAGCGCTGTATCGAGCTAAACTAGAAGGGCGCGATCGTATAGTTGGCCTAGACTTAACAATAGAATTTCAGGGCCCGAAAGGAGTATTTTCTGATGATTGTGAGAGAAGCTAAAATCGCTGACGCACCTGCAATCGCACGGGTTAATCTAGATACTTGGCGGACAGCTTACCGAAAAATTGTACCGATAGATTACCTCGCGCAACTGTCCTATGAAAAAGCAGAAAGCCGTTGGCAAGAAATCCTGGCAAACGTCAAAAATACTGGAGATTTTGTCTGCGTTGCTGAGAATGAATCGGGAGAAATTGTGGGTTTTGCTGCCGGTGGTGGCGAGCGCACTGGCAAATATATATATCAAGGAGAATTATTTGCCATCTATATTTTGGAGGAATATCAGCGTCAAGGAATCGGACGGCAACTCGTGAGAACAGTTGCCACAAAATTGGCAGAATTAAGTTTGAACTCGATGCTAGTTTGGGTACTGGGAGACAATTCAGCCTATAGGTTTTATGAATTCTTAGGAGGTGAAAAAGTTGACGAAAAACAAACAAGTAGAGCAGGAGTTGCACTCAAAGAAATTGCCTACGGTTGGAAAGATATCGCAGTGCTGATTAACCCGCCGGTATGACCGAAAAAGTGGAATTTTTGTCAATCATCTCTCAAACTTCCCCTCATCATTTGTTCCCGTTCAATTGCCTCAAACAAAGCTCGAAAATTCCCCGCCCCAAAACCTCCAGCTTGCACCTGTTTGCCGTTAACTAAACTAACTCGGCGCTCAATCATCTCGAAAAAGAAAGTCGGTTCTGCAAAAATTGGCTGGGTAAAGATTTGCAGCAGCATCGCTGCGGGAGTATCTTCTTGCCAATCTGCCAAAATTTCAGAAGCTGCAATTGCTTGCCAATCTGCGGGCAAATAGTTTTGCCGCTGCTGCAATTGGGAGTAGTATGTTGGAGGAACCGGCAGAAAAGGCAAACCGCACGATCGCAAATCGGCAACAACCCCCACAATATTATTAGTTTGCAAAGCCATGTGCTGAATTCCCGGCCCCCGATTTGCGCTCAAAAACTCTTGAATTTGAGAATTAGCTGATGCCGGTTCATTAATCGGGAATTGCACCCCACCTTCAGCGTGCACCATAACTTGACTGCGTAAAGCCGATTTCTCAGTCTGAATGTCAAAATTTTGCTGAGGCTCAAAACCTAATATTTTTTGATACCAACTAACAGCACTTGACAAATCGCCCGCTTCAACATTTAATACTACGTGGTCAATCCGGGTAAACAACGGCAGCTTATCCGAAGCCGATAGCAGTGAATGGCTGCCAATTCGCTCCACGAGCGTATGGCTTAAATCTCCCCAACCAGAGATTTTTGCCCGCTTAAAATAGCCTCCTGCGTTTAGGTCTTCTTGAATCGGTTCCAGGATTTTAGCGCCTTCAGCAGCCGCTCTAGCTACCGCTAATTCAATATTTTTTACCCGAAAACCCACATCGGCAATCCCTGGAGGATGAAACTTCAACCAACTAGCAGCGGGACTAGCGGATGTCAGGGGCGAAGATAAAACAAAACATACATTGCCACTGCTGACAACTTCAGTGTCAGTGTGGCTGTTGGCATAACCTGCTATGGATTGAAAGCCTAACTGGCTGACAAACCAGTCGCAGGATACTTTAGCGTTTTCAACGTAAAATTGAATGCGATCGAACTCCATAATCAATAATTGAAAATGGAAACTGAAAAATGGAAAATCAGCAGATTTTTAAGGCGAAATTGCAAGGGATGGACTGAGTAATGGAGATTTTTCATACTTTTTATTGCGCGTCCACTTAATAATAACCTAAAGATTGAATATCCTAGCTCCCTCTGAAGGCAGAAATAAGTCGGCACTTAAAAGAAACCCCGTGTCTGCGATAACTTAGCTTTGACCGCTAGGCCTTCGCCAATAGGACTAAGGCAAAAAAATGGTTTGACGCGCTACTGATATGGGTAAGGTTCACCAGCCCATGCACCCTACAGAATTAAGTGCTGTACAAGTTCTCAAACCTAAAAATATCATAATTTTTCTTGCCTTCAGCTTCCGCTGCGTTCTGCCTTCAAATCACTCCTCAATAGCTAAAAGAACAAATGACTTTCCGGCTGAATATTAATCTCCATCGGCACAGCTTGCGGGTCAGCCGAAAGAGCAAACATAATCGCATTTGCAGCAGTTTCGGTACTCAGCATTTTTGACCTGTCTACCTTCAAACTCACATTATCCCAAAATGGAGAATCCACCCCGCCAAAATAGAATAGCGTAAACTTAATGCCGTAGCGACGCAGCTCATCTGCCATGCACTTGCTGAAACCAACTACTCCAAACTTTGAAGCGCAATAAGCCGTTCCCATCGCCATCGAATGCTTGCCCAAAATCCCGATGACATTGCAGATGTGGCCGGATTTGCGGTCTTTCATCACATTTGCGGCTGCTTGAGATGTGTAAAAACTGCCTTTCAAGTTCAAGTCAAGCATCGCATCTAAATCAGCGGGTTCTAACTTGTTCCACTGCTTGAGAATTCCGGCACCGGCGGCGTTTATGAGGGCATCAATTTGTCCGAAATGTTCGACAGTTTTTTGCATCAGCGTCTCGACTTGTGCCAAATCGGTGATGTCTGTAGGTACGCACAGTACCTCTGTTGTCGAAAGTTCGCTTGCTAAAGCGTCTAATTTACTGCTGTCTCT
>JARCMA010000190.1 GCA_030248405.1 Microcoleus sp. MP8IB2.171 | reverse complement strand
TGCCTTTACTTGATTTTAACCAGATTATATCACCATCTACCCCTTTTGCCTAGAATGACCTCCTACTCTACCTTTCAGAGATGCCGTGAAAAGTAAGGTTACAGCACAGGTAGTGGTGATGGATAATCTCACATTTGATAAAAGTGGTCGGATTCAGGAATTGATTCAAACAACAGGGTGTAGACTATTATATTTACCCCCATACTCTCCAGAGTTTAACAAAATTGAACAAAGAAGAGTCTTGGCTAAAAAGTCAAATTCGTAAACAGCTTGATCAGTTTGATTGCTTACGTTTTGGCGACCCTTGGATGTCTTGCGCCTTGCATCCTAACATCGGCGGTTGCTATATGTGATTTCCCAGATTATTCAGTTGAAAAAATACCAAAATTATGACTACTCAAACAACTTCTCCACTCCTATTCAGTCCCTTCAAAATCGGAGATTTACCCTTAAAAAACCGGGTAGTCATGGCACCCATGACGAGATCCAGAGCCGGTGAAGCGCGGATGCCTAACGCCTTGATGACAGAGTATTACACTCAGCGAGCCTCCGCTGGTTTAATCATTACAGAAGCCACAGTGGTTTCTACTCAAGCTAATGGTTGGCTCAATACGCCCGGTATTTATTCAGACGAGCAAGGCGAAGCTTGGAAACAAATTGTGACTGCGGTTCATGCCCACGAAACGCCGATTTTCATGCAGCTTTGGCACTGCGGACGAGCTTCCCACAGCAGTTTTCATCAAAACAATCAATTGCCAGTTGCAGCATCTGCCATCAAAATCAACGGAGAAGGCATTCATACCCCTCTAGGTAAACAACCCTACGAAACCCCCCGCGCTCTAGAAACCGATGAAATCTCCCTGGTTGTAGAAGATTATCGCAAGGCGGCTGAACGGGCAAAAATGGCAGGTTTTGACGGTGTAGAAATTCACGCTGCAAACGGCTATCTCATTGACATATTCCTGCAAACCCAAACCAATCACCGCACTGATTCCTATGGCGGCTCAGTTGAAAATCGCTACCGTTTTCTTAAGGAAATTGTCGAGGCGATTCTGACAGTGTGGCCTGCCAATCGAGTTGGAGTTCGGCTTTCTCCCAATGGTGTTTACAATGATATGGGTTCTCCCAGTTATCGGGAAGATTTTCTGTATTTCGCGGGGCAGTTAAATGCCTATAATTTAGCTTACCTTCACTTGGTGGACGGTCTGGCTTTTGGCTTTCACGAATTGGGAACGCCGATGATGATAGGTGAGTTTCGCGATGTGTTTGCACGGCCACTGGTCGGCAACTGCGGATATACTCAAGAACAGGCTGAAACGGCCCTGAGCAGCAAAGTTGCGGATTTAATTGCTTTTGGTCGGGATTTTATCAGCAATCCGGATTTGGTAGAGCGTTTTACTCGCGGTTGGCCGCTCAATCCGCCTGCTGAAGCGAGCGTCTGGTATTCTTTTGGGCCTGAAGGTTATATCGATTTCCCTAGATATCAGGAATCGGCCGCTATTTCTTAGTTGAGTTGGCTGGGGCGGGTTTATCAATACCGAGTCTGTGAATCATAGATAATGGTGAACTCGCCCCAACAGGATTTATGGTTAATTCACAAAAGTAGGAGTGGGAGTTGAAGCGATATTTAATTTTCATCACCGCTTGAGATCGAGAACGTTTCCCCATATCCTAATAACCATAGGGTACTTTAAAAAATTAGAGCTGCTAGCTCAGCTTTTGAGTGCCTGAAAATAATCAATAGCGGAAGCGCTTTTAACAAGATGGCACAAAATCACAAATCAACGGTTATTATTACCGGCGCTTCCTCCGGCGTCGGTTTGTACGGCGCGAAAGCTCTCGCAGACAAGGGATGGCACGTAGTCATGGCCTGTCGGGACGTGCGGAAAGCCGGAGACGCCGCCCGAGAGTTGGGTATACCTGAAGGCAGTTTCTCCATCATGGAGATTGACTTGGGCGATTTGGAGAGCGTGCGTCGGTTTGCTCGGGCATTTAAGGCAAGTGGCAGGCCTCTGGACGCTTTGGTGTGCAACGCAGCCATTTATATGCCTTTGATTAAGGAACCGCTGCGAAGCCCGGAGGGTTACGAGTTGACGATGACTACCAATCACCTGGGTCATTTCCTGCTGTGCAACCTGATGATGGAAAATATGAAGCCTTCCTATTATTCCGATGCGAGAATCGTGATTTTGGGAACTGTGACTCACAATCCAGACGAGTTGGGCGGGAAGATTCCGCCTCGCCCGGATTTGGGCAAGTTTGAGGGTTTTGAAGCGGGTTTCAAAGACCCGATTTCGATGGTTGACGGCAAGAAGTTTGAACCGGTCAAGGCTTACAAAGATAGCAAAGTTTGCAACGTGCTGACGATGCGAGAATTGCACCGCCGCTTTCACGAATCCACAGGGATTACTTTCACTTCGCTGTATCCGGGATGCGTTGCGGATACGCCGCTGTTCCGTAACCACTATCCTTTGTTTCAGAAGCTGTTCCCGCTGTTTCAGAAGAATATCACGGGGGGTTATGTTTCGCAGGAGTTGTCGGGGGAAAGGCTGGCGATGGTGGTTGCTGATCCCGAATACAAGCAATCTGGGGCTTATTGGAGTTGGGGGAACCGCCAGAAAAAAGATGGCAAGTCTTTTGTACAGAAGGTTTCTCCCCAGGCCCGCGATGATGAAAAAGGCGAGCGGATGTGGGAGTTGAGTGCTAAGTTGGTGGGATTGACTGACGGGGCTCAAATGGGTGCTGCGGCTGGTGCGGGCCGCTCTGTATAATTCAAAGTTACAAATCCCCTTGATCAGGCTTGGCGGTTGAAACGGCGTCTACGCACAGGAGGTGGGTAGACGCGGACTCAATAATAAAGGGGGTATTAAAGTCGGATTTGGTATGATGCACCAAAATCAAAGAAACCGGGTTTTTTAGTGGCTCTGCGGGTTGTAACTCACATCTTGCACTATTCTCAAGAACAGGCAAGATGCCTGTTTCACAAGAAAATTTATCTCTTGTGGAACAGGCGGGAAAGCCTGTTCATAAAAAGATTATTGAGAATGGTGCCAGATCTCAGTTGTAGCGCGTCTTTTCGGAAGCAACCCGGTTTCTGGTTTACCCTGGCGTCCAGGACTGTTCTGGTTGTGGCATGAGCATGAAAGCGTAGGTTTTGCAACCCAAAACACAGGCTTTTTTTACTGTTTACGATCGACTTACACGATATTTGTTCGGATAAGAACCCGGTTGGTGCGTAGTTCTTGGGAAATGAACAGCCGTCGATCGACCTTTTGGTTTGTAGCGTCGCCGAAACTGTTGGCTGCGACGGCTGTTTCCTTTTTTGCTGTTAAGATTGATTTTTACTTGAGGGTGCTCACTTCCTGAAAATATTTTCCCCCACTTAAGCGAGATAATAATTAGATCCTATGGCTTGTCGATCGCAAAAACTATTTTTACTCGCTGGAATTTTTGGGTTGGTTTTGTTGGGAAAACCAGCGAAAACATCCGCGAGCAACGTTGAAATTTTGACCTCAAATGTTGAGGATTTGGCAGCAGTTAGCAGCGCAGGCGACACTAATCTTGACAGTCCCGAAGACTTAGCCACCGCTGACGAGGAAACGCAGTTACCCACAGAGTCAGAACACTCAGTGGCGGCGGAAACTCCCGACTTACCGCCGTCTGCGGCAAATTCAGTCGATGTGACATCTTACACCATTCTCAAGAACAGGCAAGATGCCTGTTCCACAGGGAGTGAGTTTTCTTGTGGGGTGGGCATCCTGCCCGCCCGTAAAAGGCTTATTGACAATGGTGCAACATCTCAGGCCGATCGCACATTCAGCACAAAACCAGGAGAAACCGAGCTTTTTAACTCAGATCAAAAACTAGAAGAAAATATTGACACAAAAAAAACTGATTTAGATGCCGATCAAGATTCGCTGCTGAGCCAACTGCCAAATCCTATTCAACCCAGAGAGCCGGAATTACCTGCACCAATAGCACCGCAACCTCCCCCGCCGTCTCCCCTCCAACCAACCCCGCTCACACCTATTCCCGGCGATGCTAGACCAAGCCTTCTGGGTACAATTAGGGTCGATCGCTTTGAATTTGAGGGCAATACGGCTTTTAGCGATCGCGAACTCGCAGAAGTTACGCAACAGTTTGCGGGCCGCGAAATCACCTTTGCTGAACTGATCGCAGCAGAAGCGGCTGTCACTCAAAAATATGTGGCGGCAGGATACATCAATTCTGGCGCTGTAATTCCCGCCAACCAAACCTTTCCGAAAGAAGGAGGTGTGGTGAAAATTCGGATTGTCGAAGGCGGATTAGATGAAATTCAGATTACTGGAAACAGGCGTTTGAATTCAAATTACGTGCGATCGCGCCTAGAACGCGCCACCAGAAGGCCCCTCAACCGCGATCGGCTGCTGGAAGCTTTGCAAATGCTGCAACTCGACCCCTTAATTGCCAATATTTCCGCCGAACTCCAAGCCGGAAGCCGCCCGGAAAACAGCCGCTTAGAAGTGCGGGTAAAAGAAGCAAACAGCTTTAGCGCTGAAGTGTTCGCAGACAACAATCGATCGCCCAGCGTCGGCAGTTTTCGGCGCGGTGTTCGCATCAATCAAGCAAATTTGCTCGGTTTGGGCGACGGATTAGAGGTATCTTATGCTAACACCGACGGCAGCAACGAATTCAACGGCAGCTACACAGTCCCCGTCAACGCGCGCAACGGCACGATTGGGTTCGCTGCGAGTGCTGCTAGCACCAATATCATCGAGGAACCCTTCGATGCTGTACAAATCGAGGGGAAATCGCGCACTTACGAGTTAACTTACCGCCAACCGATTCTCGAAAAGCCCGATCGCACTTTGGCTTTGGGACTGAGTTTTTCGCGACAAGAAAGCGATACATTCCTGTCTGGGGAACGATTTGCGCTTTCGGCGGGTGCAAACGATCGCGGCGAAACCCGGGTTTCGGCTGTGCGGTTTTTTCAAGAATACGTGCAGCGGAGTTCCCGACAAGTGTTCGCGGCGCGATCGCAATTCTCCGTCGGTACTAATTTTCTAGGTGCTACTGCGAACGATAGCGGGCCTGACAGCAGTTTTCTGGCGTGGCGCGGACAAGCCCAGTACGTGCGGCTGTTAGCGCCGGAAACCTTGCTGATTGTGCGTTCTGACATTCAATTAGCCGATCGCCCCATGCTTTCCCTCGAACAAATTGGGATCGGCGGCGTTCAAAGCGTGCGCGGATACCGCCAAGATTTGCTGTTAACTGATAGCGGTGCGATCGCGTCTGCGGAGGTGCGAATTCCGGTTTGGCGTGTCCCGGAAATCCAAGGATTGTTACAAGTCGCTCCATTTATCGATTTTGGGGTAGGGTGGAACCATTCGGAGGAAAAGCCGAATCCTGACTCGGATAAACTGCTGGGTGCGGGTTTGGGCTTAGTTTGGCAGATGGGCGATCGGTTGAATGTGCGTCTAGACTATGGTATTCCTTTGATTAATGCTCGATCGGGCGATCGAACTTTGCAAGAAAAAGGTCTATACTTTCGGATTAATTACTTTGCTTTCTAGCTAATTCAACCTGGGTTGAAACCCCTGTCTCCTAGCGGAATTCCCCCGCTAGGAGGACTAAATATAGTTCAGCTAATTCCCTGCTCTACTTCAATCTAAAATCTAAAATCTAGTTAACAAAAGAGGGCTTGTCTTATGGTTCAGACAAAAACTAAACTAACATTTGCAGACTTCCTGCAAAAGTACCCAGATGGAGCTGGTATCTATGAACTTGTAAATGGGGAGATTGTCAAAGTGGAAGCAACCAGAGCTCATAAAAATGTGGCACGATTTCTTGTTAAGTCTTTCGACAGAGAAAGCGATCGCTTGGGGCTTGACTATATCGTTGACAAAGATATAGTTATCAGAACTGTAAAAGCTTCAGGGCAAGAGCAAGGCAGAAATCCTGATGTAGGCGTGGTTAAGGCGTCAGTATGGAATAGCAATGCACTTGGCTATGGAGCCATTACCGAACCTATCCAATTAGCAGTAGAAGTTACCTCAACTAACTGGGAAGACGACTATGTGGATAAGCTAGATGAGTATCAACGCCTCGGCATTTGTGAGTATTGGATTGTGGACTATTTAGCGATCGCTTCTAGGGCTGATCTAGGAAATCCCAAAATTCCCACAGTTTTCGTTTACTATTTGGAAAATGGCAGTTATGTAGTTCAAAAGTTTACAGGTAATGAGCGCATTATCTCTAAAACTTTTCCCGAACTAGAAATCACAGTCGAGCAACTTGTACTCAGCAGCCAAATTCAAAACGTTTAGAGAAACGAGATGAGATTACACCGATAAATTTTATCCTGGAAAGAGTGTTTTTATGCCTCCATTCCATTACTCTTTACTATTTTCACCATTCTCAAAAACAGGCAAGATGCCTGTTTCAAAAATACTAAATTTTACTGTGGTGTGGGCATCTTGCCCGCCCATAAGTTACTCCCTACTTTTTGCTTTCCTGTTGCTATTTCCCTCGAAAACCTTCGCCCAAATCATCCCTGATAATTCCCTGGGCGCGGAAAGTTCACGGACAGTTCCCGATACTATCAACAACTTACTCTCAGATAGAATCACTGGCGGTGCAACTCGCGGCGTTAACCTCTTTCACAGTTGGCGCGAATTTAACATCCGTGAAGGGCGGGGAGCTTATTTTGAAAATCCTAGGGGAATTACCAATATCTTCACCCGCGTTACGGGCCCAAACCCCTCAAATATTTTAGGAACTCTGGGAGTTTTAGGCAACGGCAATTTATTTTTAATTAACCCGAAAGGCATTGTATTCGGCCCAAATGCTAGGTTAGATTTGCGCGGTTCGTTTATTGGTTCAACTGCTGACAGTATTGTGTTTAATAACGGCTTTGAATTCAGCAGCACCAACCCGCAAACATCACCGCTATTAACAGTTAATATTCCCGTGGGTTTAAGATTTAGATACAGTCCCGGTACAATTGTCAATCAATCGACGGCGACGGGAAAGATAAACCTGCCAGCATCTTCCGTGCCAATTCCGATTACAGATAAAGTTGGTTTAGCCGTAGATCCAGGTCAAACTTTAGCACTGATTGGTGGCGATATCCAAATCCCAGGCGGCAATTTAACCGCTAGCGGCGGACAAGTTTTGCTCGGTAGCGCAGCCTGTCCCGGTGTAGTTAATTTTGCACTAACTCCTGGGGTTTCCCCGCAGGGAAATTTGAGTTTAAATTATGGCAATATTCAGAACTTTGGCAATATTCAAATATCCGATGGCACACTGATTAACACCAGCGGCACCGGTGGTGGCAGGGTAGAGTTAAAAGGTGGAAATGTCACCCTCGACGCGGCGCGATTTTATGCGATTACACTGGGCAATATTGATGGTAGAGGTATTGATATCAACGCCCAAAAGTTGCGATCGCAAAACGGCACGCAATTTTCTACTTTGACTTTAGGAGATGGTGCCGGAGGTAATATCAATTTCCGCGCTGCTGATTCAATAGAAATGAGCGGGCTGGGAGTTGATGCCTTTCAACAGGTGGCAATTACATATCTGGTATCGGGAACCACAGACCCGTTTAGCCCGCTATTTACGCTGTTTAATGCTAGTGCAGGTGCTGGTGCTGGGGGGAGTATTACCTTCGACACCGGACGCTTGCTATTCAACAATGGGGTACTGGGTAGCGGGATAACTTTTGGTGCTGGCCGGGGCGGCAATTTGATTGTTCGCGCCAATACTTTTGAAATGGCGGGTTCTGGAGTCAACAACGGGACGACGAAAGAAAGTACCGGGGCGGGAGGAGGTATTAGTATTGATGTCAGTCGATTAATTATGCGCGACGGTTCTCTTCTGGGTACTACGAGTTACAGCAGCGGCCCGTCTGGGAGTATTAATATTAAAGCTGCTGAATCAGTCGAATTGTCTAACAGTGGCCCGAGAACAGTTGTGTCAACCGGAATTAGCACGCTGACTATCGGTTCTACCGGCAGGGCGGGGAATATTAATGTTGATACGAAGCGGTTGAGTCTCTCTGACGGTTCTGCGTTTACATTAGGAACGGGTGTTTTAGTTGGCAGGTTTTTGTTTTCTCAGGATGGCGGGCCTGCTGGAAATTTAACGGTTAGGGCTACTGAATCAGTAGAAATTTCAGGTATTTCTCAAGTTTTGACTAGCGGAATTCAGAATGCTAGCGGGCTGACTTCTGGTACTTTGAGTTCTAGTCGGGGCGGGGATATTCGTGTTGATACGCCCAGCCTGATTGTGCGGGATGGGGGGATAGCTTCTACGAGTTCTTTGGGTACGGGAGATGTGGGGAATATTACTGTGAATGCCGATCGCATTTTGGTCAGCGGCACCAGTAATAACGGTCTGTTTGTCAGTGCAATTGATGCTTCGGTTGGCAAAACATTCGGTACTAATCCTAATGCTACAGCAAATGCGGGTTCGTTGAATCTGACGGCGCGCGATCGGCTAACCGTCAGAAATGGAGCTACAGTAACGGTGCAGGCTACCGGAACCGGGCGCGCTGGTAATATCAATATTGCCGCAAGTTCGATCGACCTTGACAACAAAGCCAGCATTGATGGTACAACTATATCGGGTGCAGGAGCAAATATTAACCTGCAAGCACAAAACATCCAATTGCGGCGCGGGAGTCGAATTACCACCGATGCCGGTGTTTCTGAAGGTGGCAATATCAACATCAAAAGCAATACTTTGCTGGCTATTCCGCAAGAAAACAGCGATATCACAGCCAACGCCCGCACAGCAGCCGGCGGCCGCGTTAATGTGAATGTCCCCAATGTTTTCGGCTTTACAGCAGCCAGCCGCGAACAAGTCAGAAGCAGGTTGAATTTGGATGACGCGCAATTTGCAGCTTTGCAAGTAAGCCCTACTTCTCTGCTTCCCACCAGCGACATCGCCGCGATTTCCCAAAACGCTGGCCCGGCTTTGCAAGGGGCTGTTAATTTTAGTTCTTCTGGGGTGAATCCGGCTCAAGGTTTAGTAGAATTGCCGCAAAATGTTGTGAATCCGGCTGCGTTAATTGCTGCAAATCCCTGCATCGAAGGGGCCGAGAACGAGTTTACTGTAACTGGGCGGGGGGGATTACCACAAAGTCCTAATGATGCCCTCAGCAGCGCAGAAGAACCGTTGCCATGGGTGGAACCAGCGGTAGGTGAGAGTCAGCAAGTAGAAGGCCCCCTAGCATCCCGAGAAATTCGGCCAACAGAAATTATTCCCGCTCAAGGTTGGGTAATGGACGATCGAGGACAAGTAACGCTGGTAGCCTATAATTCAGGTGTTGGTGCATCTATTCGCAGTCCGAAATCGACGGGCGTTTGCGTACCTCGATAGGTACTTTTCAGGTTTTAGCTAACTCCTCGCTATTTTCCTAATCCTAAATTAACAGGACTTAAAAGATGCCCCGCCAATCTTCCGCCCTATTTTTT